>JAFLJW010000007.1 GCA_022712815.1 Pseudodesulfovibrio sp.
GCCTCGTAGTCATCGGCGGTCAGGTAGTGGCAGTCATTGGTGGCGACCAGCGGCAGGCCGGTTTTCTCGGCGCACTTAATGAGCAGTTCGTTGAGGCGGACCTGCTTGCCGATGCCGTTATCCTGAAGCTCAAGGTAGAAATTGCCGGGAAAGATGGATTCGTAGGTCTTTGCCACCTCGACACCAGCGTCCAGCCCCTCGTTCATGAGCATGCGCGGAACTTCGCCGGCCAGACAGGCGGACAGGGCGATGAGGCCCTCGGAATATTCATTGAGCAGGTATTTGCTGACGCGGGGTTTGTAGTAGAATCCTTCCAGATAGCCTTTGGAGACGAGCTTGATCAGGTTCTTATAGCCTTTCTGGTTCTTTGCCAGCAGGACCAGATGATAGCCGCCGCCTTTCGTCTTCTTTTCGTGGGCGGTTTCGTCATCTATATCGCCGGGAGCAACATAGACCTCGCAGCCGATGATCGGTTTGATGCCCATGGCCATGGCCGCCATGTAGAAGGTCACAGCCCCGAACATGGACCCGTGATCGGTGATGGCAACGGCAGGCATGCCGAGGTCTTTTGCCCGCGCGAGCAGGTCCTTGATGCGAATAGCCCCGTCGAGCAGGCTGTACTCGGTATGGACATGAAGATGTACGAATTCGGCCACGATGATTCCCGGTAAAAACTGTTAAAATGCGGACCTCAAGCTATACTGGATAAAGCCGTTCAAGGGAAGAAGCGAGGTGCTGTTTGTTCAATATTTCACTGTAAAAGATTGGAATGTCAGGAGATTGTTGAGGTGGTGCGACTCGTTGAAAATCCGGATGCTGGTCCGGATACTTCTTTGTAATAGGAGCGTCTTTTATTGTCTCCGTTTGGGAGGGGCAAAACCCCCACCTTTAGGTGGCAGCTTTAGCAATCTTCAATTGCGTTGAGTTTATGACCTCATATCGCTATGGCTCACATACTGTTTTTTCAACCCACCCCATTGGGTTTGGATTACAAAGTATCGCAAGAAGTTAATGACAACTTAAAAATCAAAGGCAAGGAATAGTCGGCTTTGTGACTTCACCATCTTTAGCTGTTACAGGAAGCCACCGGCCTTTAGCCGGTGGTTATTCACTTGTATTGAAATGCCTTACCCCGTGCTAGGGCGTGCCGACAATTATCCACCTACTCTGTTTTGCAAGGATTTGAGAGGGCTGCGTTATCAAAGGAGGACAACTTTTGACGCAGTTTGTGACTCTGTCTGTTGACATCCTGCCATGAAAACGGTTCATTCATGCGATTGACCCTCTTTGACTTCAGGAGAATACGTGGACGCATTTGGTGATATCTATCTTTATCTCTGGCAACGGCTGCCGCTCATCCTGCTTTTTGTCAGCGGGTATCTGGTTTATCAGCTCATGGCAGCCACGAGAATAACCGATGCTTTTGTCTCCTGGGCCCTCAGGAAAAGCCGGGGAAGTACTTCTGCTCTATTACTATATGTAATAGGTGTGTCTGCCGCGCTTTCCTCGTTCATTCCCAATACCATTACCGTGCTCACGCTTTTGCCATTGCTCAAAAAGTTGGACAAGGGATTTGCCGGGCAGGGCGTTGATGGCATGACCACGGTGCTGATGTGCTCGGCCATTTATGGCTCGGCCATTGGCGGCATGGGGTCCATGATCGGTTCGCCAGCCAATGCGTTGCTTCTCGGCATGCTTGATTTTTATCAAATTCCCGGTCGTGAGCAGATCACTTTCTTCAACTGGTTCCTCTGGTCAGTCCCTTTGGTGGTGGTGTTCGTGCTCATTGCCTGGGGAGTGGTCGCCGGGCTGGGGCTGCCTGCAAAGGCGCGAGGCGTGGTTGTGCATGTGGATTGCCTTGATGAGGTGTGCGAAACCACCGGCCGTCAGCGGTACGGCTCGTTTCTCTTCTGGCTTTATATGGGGTTTTGGGTGTCGGAGGCCTTGGCCCGGCAGATCATACCGGGCTTTGTGGCTGTTTCGCCTCTGGTCTCGTCGGGATTCTTTATTCTGTTTCTCTATCTGACGTTTGGCAGACCCGCGCCGGAATCAATGTTCGGGAGTGGCCCGCTACTCAAGATCGGAGGGTTGCTCAATGGCGTTCCGAGGCGCGGGTTCCTTTTCATCCTTGCGCTGGTCGCGATCTTCTGGGCGGTTCACTCGCTGGGGATCGATGAAATGGTGGTCGTCCGGGCGGGAGAGATATTGCAGGGGGACATGGCACCGCGTCTCTTGTTCTTCCTGACCATTCTGGCCGTGATTTTTTTGACAGAAATGCTTTCCAATACTGCGGTGGTGGCCGCGTTTTTCACCATCGCCTACTATGCGGCCATGGGGCATGACATGAATCCCATGTACCTGATGATGGGCGTGGGCGTGGCTTCCACCTGCGCGTTCATGACACCCATTGCAACGCCTACCAACGCACTGGCCTTTGGCGAGATGAAGGGAGCGTCACTGGCCCGGATGCTCGGTCTTGGGTTTGTGCTCAACGTGGCTGGGGCCGTCTTGCTTACGGGCTGGCTGAGTTGGGTGCTGCCGCTGGTGTATTAGGGCGTGTCAATAAAGGCACACCCTAGTAAAAGATTTCGTCGTCGCTGTTACTAAAACCAACGATAGCCCATGTGTCGTGGGCTTTATAAAAAATGGTCATGGTGTAGATTGGTCTGGTTTCGGTGTTGATACCGTGGCACAGGACCATGATTGACTCTCCGAACGTGAAGCCGGACAGGGAGTCTACACTGGAAGGCTCACCCAGAAGTTCAATTGTAGAGGCATACTCTTTGGCCAGGTTCCCTGGTGCTTCTGGAGGGTAAATACTTTTGTCCATCAATGAAAACAAGTTGTTGTACGCGGATGAAGTCTCACCGTTCAGCAACATGGTAAAAAAGCTATTCATCTCTTTATCCGGCTGGCTTCCCTTTACTGAATAGGTGAGTTCTTCCGGGCACAGTTCATCTATTTTGAAGACCTCGTCCGGTGTATTGAGTTTGAAGAATGTGATTGTCCACTCTTTGCCATTCCAATAATACATGACTTCAAATATGAACGGGACCAGCTCGTGTTTAATTACATATTTCAAAAGGCGCAGGGATGGCCCTATTTCCGTTGTCGAGATATATTCATATGCAAATGGTTTTCCTACTATCTTTTGAAGGCTTTGATATCCTTGACTGACTTTTTCCTGTTCAACCTGAGTAGCCTGAAGGAAAGGGTAAATCATGTTGAACGCAGCATTGATTTCACCTTTGACAATGGTTTCGACGATTGTTCTGGAGTGCGTTTCAGGGAAGTCATTGTCGATTGCAATTGCATTGGGAGAATAAATAAAAATAGCTGAGATAAGGGTCAAAAGAAACAGACGCATAAAACGCTCCTTACGCGGTGAAATAATCAAGAACTGATTCAGTCTACTGGTCGAAGATTTTCTTTACGTTGCGGCTGACAGTGAATGTCTTCAGCATCCAGCCTTTTTCCGTATGATAGTAATAGAGGTCGAACATCATGGGCAGGGTTTTGAAAAGCAGTATGTACTTGAGCCGCACCAAGGCAGTTCCGGCCTTGTACTCAAGGATTTTTTCATAGGCATAGGGTTTGCCCTGCTGTTTCAGAACCTGATAGTAGTCGAACTGGATTTTCTCCAGGAGTGTTTGGGGATATTTTCCGCGTGAAAATAAGAGCTTGAATGCTTTTTCAT
>JAFLJW010000284.1 GCA_022712815.1 Pseudodesulfovibrio sp.
TGAAGGGCCTTGATCGGGGCGATTCCTTTTTTTGGCTCATCCGGGTTCTGTTTTTAGATTCTGATTCGCCGGACCGAACATGGCTTCACGAAAATATCAGATATGTTTCTTTGCCCAGGTCGTTATTTCTGCCGCAAGCATGGCTCCGGCCTGTCGTGCCACTTCCCTTCCGCCTTTGAAGACGATCAGGGTGGGAACGGATGAGACCTTGAATCGTGAAGCAATGGCCTGTTCCGCCGTGGTGTCGATTTTGGCGAGCCGGACTGATGGGTGCAAAGCCTTGGCGGCCTCGTCGAATTGCGGCCCCATCATCAGGCAGGGGGCACAGGTCGGAGAGTAGAAATCCACGAGTATGGGGATTTCGGATTTGGCGATATGACGATCAAATGTGGGGCCGACCATCTCCAGCGGAGTTGGTTGAAAGACCTTGGCTTTACATTTGCCGCAGGTGGCCTGAGCCGCGCGGTCGGGCTGGATGCGGTTGATGGCCCTGCAATCAGGGCAAACGACCAGTCGGGTTTCAGCAGTCATGAAAGTCCTCCGATAAAAGGTGTTATCCATAAGGATAAGCAGAATATCGCAGAGGGCAAGGGGCGGGTCTTAATTCATGGCGAGAGTGGAAATGCGCAAAGTGCGCTGCGGGGCAATGTCAGTCAGGATGATATTCATATGCTTTTTGACCGCCAGGTTCGAGGAGGTGTTAAGCGTCTTGATCAGCCTGTCCTCTATGGAAATCTTCTTGTCCTTGAGAATTCTGGTGGACAGGGTGATGAGTTCCTTTCTGGCTCTCGGATCGGTCTCGTTTTTTGCCATGGTGAGGATGCGATGCTTGATTCGCCGCCGCGCCTGCTGCCAAGGAGACCTCTCCGGGAAGGCATAGCGGGCGTACAAATCGTCGATGCTCGGCTTGACGGTTTGCTCGGCGACATGGGGCGATTCCGATTCGGCCCCCCGTGTCGGGAGAAAGGGCTTTTCTGCCGGTCCGGCCGCCGCGAGTATCTGTTTCTGGGTCAGGAGTGCAAACAAACTGTTTTCTTGTGTTCTGCCCGCTTCATAGGCGTCCTGAAAGGCAAGGAGCGAGGTAACCTTGACAGGATGACTCGATTTGGGTCTCAGGCTCTTCACGATTCCGGTAACGGTATCAGCCTCGGCTTTGTCCCAAACAACTCCGACAATGACGGCTTCGCCCTGAACCACTTCCACGTCCACATTGGCGGACTTGACGTGCAGTTCGACAAGGAGTCCTGATTCGATGATGGTTTCGGCGTGTTTGTCCGTAATGGCGGGTGCCACCAGAGCGGTCAGACTCGTGGGCATCTGTTTAATCACGCCTTTGACGGAATTGACGCCCTTGAGGGTCTGGAGTCCCTCGATAACGCTGTTTCGATCGGCAGGGGTGGCGTATTCGCCCACAAGATAGATATCGCCGTTAAGGCAGGTTGCGTCCATGGATGCACCTGTTTCGGTCAGAAGGAGGGCCTGAGCCTGAATAGTCAGCATTTTGTCGGAGATCATATCGTCGAGATTGCGCTCATCAGCCGCGATGAGCACGGTCTTGTGCGCAGTGCCAACGGCGGTGACGGCAAGGGAGACTGTCTGAGGCACCGCAAAGGATGCGCCGGTGGTTATGAGAGCCGGGATTACAGCGCAACCACCAGAAAGCAAGCCAAAGAACATGATAGTAAGAATTGCGATACTTTTTTTCATAATGGATAAACCTTGTTCAAAATCTTCCCGCGATGCAAGAAAATGCGGTCTATGCTCATTATAAAAGTGAGGCAAGTATTTTATTGCAAAAATGACAAAAAACGCAATCCGGACAGAATCAAGGAACCTTTTGACCTCTAAATTATCAGGAACGAAGCCGTGGCGCGGGCGGCTTCGTGTCCGTCATTGCGAACAACGGCTTTGGCAAAGACCACACGTTTGCCTCGCTTGGTGACCCGCGCTTCGCAGACAAGGTCAGCGTGCTTGTTTACCGGACGAAAGTAGCTGACACTTATATCCACGGTGGTCGTGTGGTCCCCAGGTTCGTTCCCGGCAAGAACGGCGTGGGCCATGGTTTCATCGAGCAGGGTCGCAAGGATTCCGCCCGCTGCGATGCCGCCTCCCTGAAGGAGTTCCGGTTTGACAGGCAGGCGCAGGATTGCCCGGTCCGTGGTGATTTTCACCACCTCCACGCCCAGGAAATTGAAAAGAGGATTGACGATCTGGTCTTTTTCACAGACTTGTTCAAGGTAGCTTTGTGGCATGGTCCATATCCCTTTGGCCTTGCGCCAGTTGGTCCTCCATGGATTCTCTGATGTTCACCAATAATTCGATGGTTTCATCCAGATCATCCGGGAAGGCTGCCGGTTCCAGTTCAAGGGTTATGTACCTGTCATAGCCGCGTTTGCCAAGTCGCTGAAGGAAATCATCCAGTGGCAAAGCTCCGACACCGGGCGTCAGGTGCTCGGTAAATCCCACGGCATCGGAAAAATGGACGTTGTACAGCAGGTCGTTTGGGACCTTGTCGATACCCTCCAGCACATTGCGCCCGGAAACACCCATGTGGCAGACATCATAGGTCAGTCCCACGTTTTTGTCCCGGCACTGGTCCATGAGCTTTTCCAGCGGGTCTCTGGAAAAGGGCGACCCCTCAGGCCAGGGCATGTTTTCCAGAGAGAACTGGATACGTCCTTTGGCATCGAGCAAAAGCGGCAGGTCACAGGCCTTCTCGAACCAGCGGTTTGAGATCATGTTGGCGAGTTTCGTACCCGGAGGATGCATGGTGATGTGGTCCGCGTCCGGCAGGGTGTTGGCCAGAGCAGTGGTGGCTTTCCACGAACCAAGATGCCCACCCCAGTCAGCCCAGTCCCGAAAGGGTGCGTGCAGGCTCCTGATGGACAGGACCTCATCGATCTTTTCCAGCCCTGCCTGCGGATTGAGCTTGGGCGAGTTCATGATCAGCTCCATGCCCACGAAACCAGCGTCTCGCCCAATACGCGCAATGAGTTTCAGGGGGAGATGGAAAAGGCAACCTGCCGAAAGCAGAATATGAGGTCCAACCAGGGCGGATGTTTCTGCGACCATGTCCTTATTCATAAGGAACCGGCGAACAAGAGCAACCAAATAATCGGGGAAGGGCGTAAACGGACTGGTAAACGGTACTTTGTCGGAACAACCTGCGAGGGTGTCCCTTTTTGTGAAAAGGGATTGAAAAAAGCCCCGTATTTTCGACAGATGTACTTATAAACCAAAGGCCTTGGCATAGAGCAGTCCTCCCTCATCTGGAAAGCTGGAGCGGATCACAACCCGGCAGTCAAAAACACAGCTTTATTCTTTGCATCTATGCGCATCTGATGCATTTCACTATTAAGCGGTGTCCCCCTGATTTCATCAAATTCCGGAAAATGACAGCCTCAAGTCTGAACTCGTTGCATTGGCATCTATGCTGATAATGGCTGACCAGCGGTCAAAGCAGGTGTCGTCCAGATCCAGCGGGAACTCCATGAACTCCCTGTCAATGGGAATCACCGCAGTCACATAGTTCTTCTGGATGAAAACCAGACTCCAGAGAGAATCATCGTCTGTTTCAAGTGAATAGGGGAGGCCCAGTCGATTCTTGAAATCGTGGACAGAATGCGGAAGGACAACGCAGACAGTGTCCCATTCATAGTATTGCAGAAACGAGTCGAGAGAAAAGGCCTTACCCGTGATGTAATGGCCGTCCTCCACCGCCTCGGTGAAACGATTGCCGACATATTCGTCGGTGTAGTCAAACGAAAAAACCACACCAAATGCGATTGCCAGGGAAAGGAATACGATGACGGCATTCTTGGTCTTCTTGTGCATGGCGTCTCCCTTGCAGGTTCACAACGCTTTTTCATCTCATATCTTCATATAAACATTTCGTATATAATGGTCAAATTTCTACAGGTTAGCCGGGCCCATGCATTCACCCTGTTCCTCTCTATCCCAAAAAACAGCAGCCTTCATTTTTGAATGATAGTGGTTTTACGTTTTTGGCAAAAGTTTTATTTTTTTTGCAGATTTGTAAACAGATGAAGGTACTAAAATGTAAAAAGTCAGTAAACAGGCGATAAATAGTTGGCCCCGCATTTGCAATACAGGGTGCCGGAGGTACAAAGAATGAGTTTAGTTGATAACGCGTTTATTTTGATCTGTGCGGCCCTGGTCATGTTCATGACCCCGGGCTTGGCCCTTTTCTATGGTGGTCTGGTTCGTTCGAAAAACGTTCTGGCCACCATCATGCAATCTTTCGTCATGCTCGGACTGGTATCAATTCTGTGGGCGGTCTGTGGGTATTCACTGGCTTTTGGCACCGACATCGGTGGTGTCATCGGCGGCATGGACTTCGCCTTTCTGAACGGTGTTGGCATGACGACTGACGGCTCTCCAGCCGACAATTTGCCCCATCTGACGTTCATGATCTTTCAGTGCATGTTTGCGATCATCACGCCCGCACTCATCTCCGGCGCATTTGCCGAGCGCATGAAATTCGCCGGGTTCCTGGTTTTTTCAGCTCTCTGGCTGCTCCTTGTCTACGCTCCCATGTGCCATTGGGTCTGGGGCGGCGGCTGGCTGGGCCAGATGGGCGCACTTGATTTCGCTGGCGGAGCGGTTGTTCACATGAGTTCCGGTGCCGCAGCCCTGTGTTGTGCTCTGCTCATTGGCAAGCGCAAAGGACATGGCTCCACAGCCTTTATCCCGCACAATCTGCCAATGACCATTCTCGGCGCAGGTATCCTGTGGTTTGGCTGGTTCGGCTTCAATGCCGGTAGTGCTCTGGCTGCCGATGGCCTTGCTGCCAACGCATTTGTCACCACTCACATGGCCGCTGCTGCCGCAGCCCTGTCATGGCTCCTGGCTGAATGGATGCACGGCGGAAAGGCCACCACTCTGGGCGCGGCATCCGGCGCGGTCGCAGGTCTGGTTGCCATCACCCCGGCTGCCGGTTTCGTGACCCCCATGTGGGCCATCGTCATCGGGTTTGGTGCAGGTATCATTTGCTACGGCGGCATCATGCTCAAGAACAAGCTCGGTTATGACGATGCTCTTGATGTTGTCGGTATTCACGGTGTTGGCGGCACTTTCGGTGCACTGGCCACCGGCGTTTTCGCCACCATCGGAGCCGAGGGGCTGATCGCCGGAAATGCGAACCAGCTCTGGATTCAATTCGTTTCTGTTGTTGCCACCTGGGTATTCTGCTTTGCCATGACGTTTGTCATATTCAAGGTAGTGGACAAGACCATCGGTCTCAAGGCTTCAGAACCTGACGAAGACAAGGGCATGGACATCGCGGAACATTCTGAAAGCGCCTATCAGTGGTAAGGAGAAATATATGAAAAAAATTGAAATCATCACCCGGACATTCAAGCTCGACGAGGTCAAGACAGCCCTTACCGAGGCTGGCGTCAAGGGCATGACTGTCAGTGAAGTCAAGGGCTTTGGCCGTCAGGGCGGTCACAAGGAAGTCTACCGGGGAGCAGAATATCAGGTCGATTTCGTCCCCAAGATCAAAATCGACGTGGTTGTCGAGGATGGATTTGCCGCACAGGTTGTCGAGGCCGCCCGCAATGCCGCCCAGACCGGGCAAGTGGGCGATGGCAAGATTTTCGTCTCATCCGTGGACGAAGTCATCCGCATCCGAACAGGCGAAACCGGCGACGAAGCCGTCTAGCAGGTTGCTCAAAAGGCACCATCTGCTTCGTTGCAAGGAACTTGCCTCTGGCACTCTTTGAACAATCTGCAAAGAGAATATAGCCTCTGCCCGGAAAACATTACTCCGGGCAGAGGTTTATCAAATGCCATCAGCGCATTTAACCCGTGTCGCATTCTTTCCGACAGTCAAAGCCTTGCAATGCGGCATCTAACCAACTAACTTGAGCGCATGGTACCAGACAACCACCTCCCCGATTCTGCCAAGGAACTGAAGGCCGCAAAAAAAAACCTGTGGGAACGCGCCCGAAATGGTTCGGTGGGCGGTTTTGCCTGGGAGTATACTCATCTGGTGGACCATTACTTTGAGGGGCGCATCCGCGAGGCCGGTCCGCAAAAGTTTTCGTTCACCCTTGTGGCCGTAGGTGGATACGGGCGCGGCAGGCTCTGTCCCGGCTCTGATATCGACATCCTCATTCTTTTCAAGAAACGGATTCCCCGCGTTGCCGACCAGTTTGTCAAGACGCTTCTCTTTCCGCTCTGGGATCTGGGGCTTGATCTCGGCCACGGTGTCCGCACGGTCACGGATTGTGTTTCCCTTGCCAAAAAAGACTTTCAGGTCCTTGCCTCGCTGATGGATGCCCGTCCTCTGGCTGGTGATGCTGATGTTTTCGAGGCCTTTCGCGCCGCCTTTGACAAAAAAGTCCTCAAGAAAAAAGGGACCATGTTCACCAACAGCCTGCGCGACCATAATGAGACTCGCGGCGTGCAATACGGCGATGCCACCGGCATGCTGGAGCCGGAACTGAAAAACGGCCTTGGTGGATTGCGCGATGGGCAGCAGGTCTTTTGGCTGACCCGCGTTCTGGAAGCGGGTGGAGGTAAAGGGTTGTTCTTACCGGAAGAACTATCCCGGATGCGCGAGGATCAGGACTTTCTCAATCGTGTCCGTACCGCCCTGCACATCGCTGCCGGGCGCAAGAATGACAGGTTGTTCTTCGACCTCCAGCCTCCCACGGCGCGGCTCATGGGTTTTGCCTCCAAGGATGCTTCACCCGAAGCCACCGGACGGGGAGTCGAGTTTTTTCTGTCTCGCCTGCATCAGGCCATGACTCGCATCAAGGCCATGCGCGAGGCCCTGTTTCAAGAAAAATTTACCCCCAAAAGTCGCCTCCCCTTGCCTGAGCTTTCCATCCGCAACATCGGGGTCGGGGTCGAAGGCATCTTTTTCAAAAGTCAGGCGGCCATTACGCCGGACAACGTGCTCGGCGCATTTCTGGAATCCGCCCGGAGCGGGCTGCCCCTGACCTGGGGCGCACGCAGGCTCCTGCGCCGCGATCCGGGGCGATTCGCCAGCAGGCTCATTGACCGGTCCGAAACGCTCTCCACCCTGATCGAGATATTCATGGCTCCTCATGCTGAGGCCGCTTGCGAAGGATTGCTTGAGACACGGCTGCTTCCGGCCATATTCCCTGAATTCGGTGATGTGGAGCACCTGATCCAGTTCAATGACTACCATGTCCAGCCCGTTGGTCGGCACACTCTGTCCACCGTGATGCAGATATCAAAATTCATGGAAGGTGACGCTGACTGGACCGGGGAAATCGCCGCTCGTATCCTGCACAGGAAACGCCTTGTTCTGGCCGGTTTCTTTCATGATCTGGGCAAGGGCGAAGACAGCCATTCCAAGGTCGGGGCAACCATCGCCCGCGAGGTACTGGCTCGATATGGCAAGGATGAAGAGAGCATCGAAGATGTGGCCTTTCTGGTGCAGCATCACCTGCTCATCCCCAAGGCGGCCACCCGGCGCGATTTGTCCGATGAGCGAGTGGCCTCAGAGGTGGCCGGGATTGTCGGCACGCTTGAACGGCTGGATATGCTCTATCTCCTTTCCGTGGCTGATTCCATGGCGACCGGACCGCGCGCCTGGAATACGTGGACCCAGTCCCTGTTTGCGGAACTCTATTTCAAGGTCAGGAATCTGCTGGAACAAGGTCCGCTCTCCGAACCGGATGCGGCAAAGCGGCTTGTGGATGTCCGCCATGAAGTCCTTGCGGCCACTCAGGAGAAGGACACCGCGTTTGTGGAATCTGCCATGGAAGCCATGCCGCCACGCGCCTTCCTCGCTCTGGACGCACCGACCATCGCCTCCCACATGGTGCTGGTCAAACAGCTTTGGGAAGCAGTGGCTAAGGACCGGATGCGCAAACCGTCTCGTATCGGCGGCAAGAGTGTCAATCTGATCAAGGTCGTACCCGGCGCGGTCAAAGGCACTTTCAAACTGACCATCGCCGCCGTGGACCGGACCGGACTATTTGCCACCATTGCCGGAGCCATTGCCCTGCATGGACTGAATATTATGGCCGCCGACCTGTTCACATGGAAAGACGGTACTGCCGTTGATGTTTTCACGGTCAGCGAACCGCCGGACAATCTTTTTGCAGACGAGGTCTGGGCGCGAATCAGCCGTTCCATCGGCTACGCTCTGGTGGACAAACTCGATCTGGCGGCCCGTCTGGAGGAACGCCAGAACTCACCGCTCCATAAAAACCGCACCGGTCCCAAGCTCCGTCCCATCGTGACCATTGATAACGGGGGGAGCGATTTCTATACCGTCATAGAGGTCGCAACCACGGACCGCTCAGGGGTGCTGTTCGATGTCGGCAGCACGCTGGCGGACCACAGAATATCCATCCATTTGGCGAAAATTTCCACCATCAAGGGAAGGGCCGCTGACATTTTCCATGTGCGCGATGAAAATGGCCAGAAACTCACCGACAAGGAGCGCATCGCAAGTATCCGCCAATCCTTGCTGAAAGCCGCCAACCATCTGTAGGATTCCGGGACACTCGACCATAAAAGGAAGAGGCCACAGCACCAAGTGCTGCGGCCTCTTTTATTGATTCATATCATTGGTTAAAACCGCTCAAAGTCCTCGCTGTCCACATCATCCATGTCCATGGAGGCCGAAATCGATGCAGGGTGTGTGCCATCAGGCAGCGATGACATGGCTTGTCTGCTGGCAATCACTGTTGTCCGAAGAGAAGCATTGCCGCCGTTAGTGGTTTTGAAGAAGGTCATGGTGCTGGCAAGCAGCTGGGCCTGACTGGACAACTCCTCGGCAGTGGAGGCCATTTCTTCGGAGGCCGAAGCATTGCCCTGAATGATCCGGTCGAGCTGGTCCACGGCACTGCTTATTTCGCTGGCGCCCTTGTCTTGCTCCAGACAACTGGCTGCAATTTCTTGAACGAGTTCGGCTGTCCGGCCAATCTGGGGGACCAGTTCGACGAGCATTTGTCCGGCCTTGTCGGCCACAACCATGCTGGTATCGGACAGTTCGCCTATCTCTTCGGCAGCCTGTCCACTTCGTTCGGCCAGCTTTCGGACCTCGGCAGCAACAACGGCAAATCCCTTGCCGTGCTCACCGGCCCGGGCCGCTTCAATGGCTGCATTGAGGGCCAACAGGTTTGTTTGCCTGGCGATTTCCTGGATAATGGTAATACGTTCAGCAATGGATTTGAGTGAAGCCATGGCTGCATTGACCGCCTTGCCGCTCTCTTTGGCTCCGGCAGAGGCCTTGTTGGCAATGGACTCTGTCTCACGGGCGTTGTCCGCGTTACTTTTAACACTCGCGTTCATCTCTTCCATGGAAGCAGCCACTTCCTCTATGGACGCAGCCTGTTCGGTTACGGACTGCGACAGGGTCTGGGCGGATGCCGACAGCTCCTGGCTCCCGGAGGACACGCTTTCCGTGGCCGAGTTGACATCGCTGACCACCGCGCTCAAACGTTCGGCCATATGGGTCAGGGAACTGGAAAGCTGTCCGATTTCATCCTCCTGGTCGATATCGACCGTGGCCCGCATGTCGCCGGAAGACATTGCCTGAGCGAAATCCATTCCTTTTCTGAGCGGCCCGATGATGCCTCGTGCGATGACCCATGCCAGCACCATACCAATAATCAGAGATATGATACTGAAAATGATAACTTCTATCCTGATTTGGGTGGCCTCGCTTAGCATCTGTTTATCAGTCATGATCTGTTCGCCGATAATCTCGCGGATGGAGAGCAGTATGTTCTGAACTTCACTGAGTGCGGGTAGTGTCACTTCGGAATAGATTCTCTTGGCCTCTTCAAAATGTCTTTGGCGCGAATCGTTTACGGCGAGCGCTGAGTCGATGGCGGCCAAAGTTCTCTTTTGCAGCAATTCTGTTTGTTCACGAAAAAGCTTTTGGGCTCCCTCTCTGTCATTATATGAAAGCAGGTCGTTTAGTTCGGAGGCTGATCTGTGGAGTGCGGCATGCGGTTTGAAGATGGTTGCAATTGCCTTGCCTAATTCCGGGTCAGCCTTCATGAGTCGTGCCGTCTTGGAAGAATATAGCCATCTGCCAAGGCCGCACTCGTGAGGGTCGGTTTGCGCTCCGGTGGAGCGGGAGTTCGGGTTAAGAAGAGCGCTTTTGACCGTGCTGCCCCAGGTAAGTTGGTCGAGTTTCTTATCGCGCAAGAAAGCACCAAGTGCCACATCCGCCGGGGCGTATTTTTCCATGATGTCGATGGCGGATTGGTGCAAGGCGTTATGATATGGCTCTAGGCTGTCCAGCAAAGGCTTGATGGCTGGCACCAGACGTTCGGCTTCCTGCCGGGCTTCGCTATAATACCATTTGCCAAACGCACACTCGTGAGGGTCGGTTTGGACATCCAGAGAGTGTATGGAATCGTCGGTTAGCAATTCGTTGACGCTTTCCGTCCATTTGAGGTGATCCACGACCGCTTGGATTAAATTGCCCCGTAACTTATTACCGTCAATGACTTCTCCGGCATTTGTGACAATGTCTCCGATTCCGGTTATGGACCATGCCCCCAAAGAAACCAGAAGGAGCAAGACTACACCAAAACCAACTCCGAATTTGACACGCAGCTTACAATCTTTCCAAGTCACTACAGTACCTCCCATGGTTCGGACATCTTCATATTTGATAAAGCGGCAGTTTTGTTCTTAGGTGTAATTATTTTTTACTTCGTGCACGCTTGTCTGGTTATTCTTTCGTGCACTCTTTGCTATTCATCTATTATAATTTTTCATAATTACTATTTGTTATGCCTATACGGTGTAAAATTGGTCGTTGGAAGGGTGTTATAAAAATCTTTTTCAAACGGTCTGTCAGGTTTCAATTTTGTCCATATTATCTATACATAATGACAAGAGCAGTGTTCCATGTTTCAAGTTTTATGCACCGTGCTTAGCATCACAGTGTCGCTGCGTGCTCCGCAGATGACTGACGACCAGAGCGGTTGTCAGGATTTGTATGTGCTGAAATCCGTGGCAAACATTCGTAATGCGCCAAGTACCGACAGTGCCAGGATTGGTGCTGTTGTTCGGAATACATCCCTTGCCCGCCTTGAAGAAAAATGAAGGTGGA
>JAFLJW010000227.1 GCA_022712815.1 Pseudodesulfovibrio sp.
TTATGTGCCGGGCCTGACCAAAACCCCGGTCAAGCGCGTGGCCTCCGGCCCGACAGGCTGCCTGAACGACCCGGCATTTTCCTGTTTCATCAGTAGCCGCGCCGCCTTCCGAGACACCCTGCTCCTTGAGGTCAACCGGGGCTGTCCCTATGGCTGCCGGTTCTGCGCTGCCGGGTTCATCTATCGTCCGCCACGCCTTGCGGACATGGACGAGCTGAAACGAATCGTCGAGCTGGCCGACCCGCCCAAGGTTGGCCTTGTGGGAACGGCCCTGACCGATTGGCCCGACCTGCTCCCTTTCCTCAAGTGGTTGCACGAAAAGAAGAAGAAATTTTCCCTCTCGTCCATGCGGGCAGACGGCATCACCGAGGAACTGCTCGTCTACCTGCGCCAGCGCGGTATTCGCACCATAACCCTCGCCCTTGAGGGGGCCAGTGAACGACTGCGGCGGATGATGAGCAAGAAGCTCGATCCCGCTGATTTCCTGAACGCGGTCCGGCTTTGCGCCCGGTACGGGGTCAATCACCTGAAGCTTTATCTGATTGCTGGCTGGCCCGGGGAGACCGATGAAGACTACGAGGAGCTTGAAGAATTTTTGGGAAAGATCATTCAGATCAGGTCCGAGGAACCGGGCGGCAAAAAAAAGCAGTTCATGCGTATCACCATCGGCGTAAGTTCGTTGGTCCCCAAGCCCTTTACCCCGTTCCAGTGGTCGCCTATGGCGAGTGAGAAGGATCTTGACAGGCGCATGAAACAACTGACGAAAATAGCCAAGCCGTTCAAGGGTGTGACGCTGCACCATGACTCGCCGTTTCAGGCGCGACTTCAGGGGTTGCTCGCCCGTGGTGGTGAGGAACTGGCCGAATTTATTTTGTTGGCCGCCGAGCATGGCGGGTGGAAAAAGGCCTTGAAGAGATGGGACGGCGACCCGGCGGATAGCCTTGACCGGGAACGGGGAGAGGACGAGGTTTTTCCGTGGGAAGTCATTGATATCGGGGTGAAGCGTGAATTTTTATTGAAGGAATGGAAAAAGGCAAAGGCAGCGCAGACTTCGCCGGGGTGTCCTTCGCTTGATTGTGCGAAGTGTAGAATGTGCGGGATGGAGAATTTGTAGGTTTGAGAAGAGGAAGAAGGGTAGGTAGTGCATCCGCAGTGGGGGTGGTTCGCGGTCGCGGTTGTAAGTGTTTCGCTTTTACAGCGACTTGCTTTTTGCGAAACAGCAAAAAGGAAGCAAAAAGTGTTTTTTCAAGAAGTAGCTTGGCCGCATCCTCCACGCCCAAGAATCTGATCCAAGCGGGTCGGCTCCACTGTCGAAGTGTGGTGCGCCCTGCCTTCCATGAAAATGATGGGCCGTCCACATTCATACGGGTTCCGGCAACAGAGCCACCTCCTCCGCTTGGTCAGCTTCTAAGGCTTAGGAGGTTTAATGCTGGGGTTGGGGATAAATATATTTCATTTCTCTCAACTAAATAGCTATGCATTAAATATCTGAGAAATATAGTTGGTTACTGCGGTTTCCACGCGACTGATAAACTTAGTCGGGCTTGCAAAAACGGCTCTCCCAAGTTCAATATATTGGGATATCTCCATGTGTTCTATTTGATCGCCTAAAGCTCTTTCTACTGTTGCATATTCGAGTTTATGCGTTTTTTGATTTTGTAGCTCTTTAAGAGTAACCGGAGCCGTTTTTTTCTTTCTTTTGTAAACTGCTGCAATCTTTAATTCATCCTCCATTCCAGCCCCAACTCTTTCTAAATTGGCAATAAATGAAGAAGTTTGCCCAATGGCTTTTTGGTCTTTGTTTATACCAATTTCAGTAGACATAAGAAGGCTTGAACTCAAAAAATAGATCGTTACCAGAATTTTCTTTCTTCTCGATGACTCAAGAGCGTCTTCTACAGAAGAACTACGAGGTACAAGCAACACAAAAGAAACACATTTACCACTTAACAAGGAATCAACAATTCGATTTTTCCGTTCATCAAGGTTCAATTTCTCTTTTTTAGTCAAATCTAAATATATTTTCAGCTTTGTTTTCAAGTAGATATGATAGCATAAATCCTGCTCTTCATGCATCCAAGAGGTTGCGATGCTATCAATTACCGCTGTGTTAACCTTTGTCCCATTGGGCAACTGTCTTAGCTCTTTTACTGAAGAACTCCAGTTCTTGCCCATATGAACAAAGTGTCCAACGTTTATTTTTGGATCTTCCAGATGTCGCACAAACTCTTCGAGTATATAGATTTGATCAACATCATATCTGTCTTTGCATTTTATCTGATTGGAACTTTCTATAACCTGCTGTGCCTTTGTGCGAATGTATATCCATGACCAGTGGTATACATTGATATTTCTGCTATTGAGTTTTTCCTGTATTGGCGTTTGGAATGGTGTGGAAACTATTTGGTCTGATATTGTAATAAAATCAACTTCATGCTGTTTTGCGATATCAAGATACCGGCTGATTTGCTCGATTTCCAAGTCTGCATTTACTTTTACTTCAACAAATGCAGCCCATTCAATAGTTTGGGCTTTCCCTGTGGTTAGAACAATCAATCCGTCCGGTCGTCCCTTATTTGATTTTAAGCCATTGGGATTTATGTTGTTGATTTCAGTAAAAACATGAAGTTGAGCCGTCTTGTTGCTTACTTTTTTTGCTTTAGGATTCAAGACACCAAGCAATGCTTCTCGGTAAGGTCTTATCGCAGTCAGTGTCGAAAGAAAGATGGAAGTGAGATTTGTTTCCTTTGTCTGTTTAACAGATGTTCCAGATGGGAAAAGTCTTGCTCGTTTCTCTGAGAGAAAATCGATATCAACACCATAGTAATTTAATCTTTCAGGAAGTTCACTTAACAGACTACCAATAATTACATTGTTCGCCATAATCAGCTCCTGTGATTGCAAAAAAAGTTCAGTCATCCTATACCGAATGCTGCAATCAAACAAGAGGGGTCAAGAAAAAGCCAAGCTTTGCTTTTTATTTTCTCATCCTGCTTGCCGGTAAATACTCCCCTCAGCATTAAACCTCCTAAGCCTTAGAAGCTGACCAAGCGGAGGAGGCGGCTCTGTTGCCGGAACCCGTATGAATGTGGACGGCCCATCATTTTTATGGAAGGCAGGGCGTACCGCACTTCGACAGTGGAGCCGACCCGCTTGGATCAGATTCTTGGGCGTGGAGGATGCGGCCAAGCTACTTCTTGAAAAAACATTTTTTGCTTCCTTTTTGCTGTTTCGCAAAAAGCAAGTCGCTGTAAAAGCGAAACACTTACAACCGCGACCGCAAACCACTTTCACCGCGGATGCGCTACCTCCCCCTTCCTTATTCTTCCTCTTTCTTCTCTTCCATTCTTTTCTGATCGTTCTTCCTTCTTAATCCTCGCTCTTCCTGCTATTCTTTTTCCTCCGCCAACCCTTCCTGCACCAATTCTGCCCCCAAATCCTTGCCGTCCACCAGTACCGTTGCCACTATTCTGAAATCTTTGCCGCGATGTACGTCTTCCAGCGTGATTTTCTTCGCGCCCGACAGCTTTGCTTCCGCAAAGGCTTTTGCCAATTGTGCCAGCTCCCGGGCCACTGGATTTTTGCTTTTCAATTCAGGGGTATCGATATTTATCAGGCAGACCTTGATCTCGGTCAAAGCCCTGCCGCAGGGGTAGGCCACATCCGCGACAAAGGTGTCACCGTCGATGGTACGGATATGACGGGCGATGATGGTATCGTCCGCATGGGTTATGAGGACGAAGACAGCACTGATGAAAGCCACGGAGAAACAACAAGCCTGTATAATGATGAAGACTTTGAAAGACATGATGCGACCTTTGAAACCGCATATTTGATCTGTCGCATGAAAACAGGACGGAATTGACCCGGTTCACGTAAACAGCCGGGAGCCCGCAAAGTGTGGTACAGCCCACAGCATCTTATTCCCTGCCGAGGCAGGTGTTGTATTCGATGCACACCCGGCTCCGTGTTTGAAACCAAGCCGCATGATTATTATCGACACGACAATAATCGCCATACGTTACGTGTATGGTCAGCCGCTGTACCAAGGAGTTTGCGGTCTCCAAACCCAAGATTGCGGCCATGCATGAACCTCGTTTAATGCGGGGTCCATACACCTTGGGCTTGACCAATAAGTACGCAACATATCAAAAAAATTCAACCCGGATGATACAGAGGCTCCAAACAAAAAAAGCAATCCTTTCAGCGCGCCTCTACAAGTTGACACGATAGCACATCAAATACCCCCTCCTGTATTAACCTTTCTAATCCTCAGAAGTTGACCAATCAGAGGAGGTTTTGGTGCGGGGAACGGAAGCATATTATTAATGGATGAATATTTGAAAAGGAGGGATCTGGACTTTTCACGAGACGGAGCCGACCCCGCTTGGATCAGATTCTTGAGCGTGGAGGACGTGGCCAAACTAGGGCGTGTCTGATTGTAGACACGCCCTAGTTCTTGAAAAAAACACATTTATAACCGCGCCCGCAAACCACCCCCACCGCGGATGCGCCACCCACCCATTTCTTCCCTCTTCTCCTTATCCTTCCCTGTCAGCCGGCCTTTACAAGTTATATGGCACCAACATCAGATGCCCCCCCAGCATTAAACCTCCAAAGCCTTAGAAGCTGACCAAGCGGAGGAGGCGGCTCTGTTGTCGGAACCAGTATGAATATGGACGGCCTATAATTTTTATGGAAGGCAGGGCGTACCTTACTCCGATAGTGGAGCCGACCCGCTTGGATCAGATTCTTTGGCGTGGAGAATGCGGCCAGGCTACTTCTTGAAAAACATTTTTTGCTTCCTTTTTGCTGTTTCGCAAAAAGTAAGTCGCTGTAAAAACGAAACACCTATAATTGCGCCCGCGAACCACTCCCACCGCGGATGCGCTACCTATCACTTCTCCTCTCCTTCACCCTCATTCCCATCGCCTATCTTCCAAAACAAAAAAGGGGGGCAGCCCCCATGGACCGCCCCTCTTCATTTTAATTCGATATAATCTCTACCAGGCAAACAACGGGAATTCCCGGGCAAAGTCTTCTACTTCTTTGCTGATTTCGGTCAAAACCTTGTCCTCGTTAATATTGTCCAGCGCAGCAACAATAGCCTCCGCCACAACAATCATGTCTTCCTCAATCATGCCGCGAGTGGTCAATGCCGGGGTTCCCAAACGAACACCTGATGTCTGGAACGGCGACTTGGTCTCAAACGGAATGGTATTCTTGTTGACCGTGATACCCGCCTTGTCCAGCGCGATCTGGGCATCCTTGCCGGTATAATCTTTCTTTGACAGGTCAATCAGCATCATGTGGTTGTCTGTGCCGCCGGAGACCAGCGTGTAACCTGCTTCCTGCAAGCTGGCTGCCAGCACCTTGGCATTTTTGACGACCTGCTGCTGATATTCCACGAAACCGGGAGACAGGGCCTCGCCAAAGGCCACGGCCTTGGAGGCGATGACATGCATCAGCGGACCGCCCTGAATGCCCGGGAAGATATTGGAGTTCATTTCCTTCTCCAAATCCTCAGCACCGAGAATCATGCCGCCGCGAGGGCCACGCAGGGTCTTGTGGGTCGTGGTGGTGGTGTAGTGAGCGTGCTCGATACAACTCGGATGCTCTCCGGCTGCGATCAGACCGGCGATGTGCGCCATGTCCACCAGCAGCTTGGCACCGACTTCGTCAGCGATCTGGCGGAAGCGGGCAAAGTCGATGATGCGCGGGTAGGCGGATGCACCAGCGATAATCAGGGTCGGCTTATGCTCTTTGGCAAGGGCTTCGACCTGATCGTAATCTATTGTCTGCGTCTCCTTGGAAACGCCGTAATGAACCATGTTGAAGAGCTTGCCGGAGAAGTTGACCGGGGAGCCGTGGGTCAGGTGTCCGCCATGGGACAGGTCCATGCCGAGTACGGTATCACCGATCTGGCAGGTTGCGAAATAGACGGCCATGTTCGCCTGAGAGCCGGAATGAGGCTGGACATTGACATAGGCCGCGCCGAATAGCTCCTTGGCGCGGTCACGGGCCAGATCTTCGACCTGATCGACGAACTCGCAGCCGCCGTACCACCGTTTGCCG
>JAFLJW010000282.1 GCA_022712815.1 Pseudodesulfovibrio sp.
TGGCACACCAGCTTCGGCTTGCTTCAGAATATTTAGGATTTGGCTGTCAGAATAACGTGATTTCTTCATGTAAAATCTCCTACGTTTTGTTTACGAGAAAATTCTACTTTTCAGAACTATTAATTTTCGGGGGGATTACCCCGTCTCCTTGAATTTTGCACTTAAGTTGCATCCTGAGACAGGAAAACCGAGCCCATTAGCCCCAAAGGGGCAACTGCAAACGCCCGGCGAGGGGATACGTCTGCTCCTTTTCACGGTCAAATAGCAGAATTCACATCCCTGTTTTGCAAATTCGGTTTGATCAGCGTGTCCTTAGTGCTACTGGCGTGACAGGGATACGAGTAAAAACCCAGTAGTCCTTGGGTTGAATATTAAAATTAGGGGCTGTACCAGATAACTCCTTTGGGTTATCATTATGGCAATGCGAAAAAGCCGTTTAGGGGAAAAAAAGCAGCTCCGCCTGGTAGAGCATTTTGTAGCTGGCACCACAGCTCGTTGTGCTGCTAATCTGGTTGGTGTGAACATTAAAACTGCCGCTTATTACTTTCATCGGCTCCGAGAAATCATCACTGAAGAGACCAATAATGAGGGACTTCTTTTTGGCGAATTCGAAGTGGATGAAAGCTATTTTGGAGGCAGGCGAAAGGGCAAGAGAGGACGTGGTGCAGCAGGTAAAGTGCCTATTTTTGGAATCCTTAAAAGGGGCGGGAAGGTATACGCACAGGTTATTCCTGATGCCAAGAGCAAAACGTTGTTACCCATTATTCGGGAAAAGGTTCAGCCAGATAGTATCGTCTACTCTGATTGCTGGCGTGGCTATAATATCTTGGATGTTTCTGAGTTCAAGCACTTTAGAATCAACCATTCAAAACTGTTTGCAGAAAGTCACAACCACATCAATGGAATTGAGAACTTTTGGAATCAGGCCAAGCGGCATATGCACAAATTTAATGGTATCCCGGTCAAACATTTTCCACTATTTTTAAAGGAATGTGAGTGGCGTTTTAACAACAGCAATCCACGAAGCCAATTTAAACAGCTTAAACAGTGGGTTAAAAAGAATATGGGCTAGTTATCTGGTACAGCCCCTAAAATTATTCAATTTTTATAATCTCCTGGCGAAGCCAACATGGGATTCTTAAGGCCTTCGGCCTTAAGCCCGCCGGGAGGCAAAATCACTCGACAACTCCGCCAAAGGCGGCTTCAGATTCTGAGTTATAATTATTCAAATGATAATAGATTTACAAATTCAGATGAGTTTTAATCGTACAAGAGGCCCAGAGCTTTTTGAAGTGCCTGGGCGGGGATTTTCCATTGACCGGTCCATGGTGGTTCGAGGGAGATGAGTTTGCCGTCTATTTGCATGGCGTAGCAGTGCAGGCGCATGGCACCGCGCTCATTGCCTTTGCCGTATTTGCGGTCGCCGATGATGGGGTGATTGCGGGACTGGAGCTGGACGCGAATCTGGTGGGTGCGGCCTGTCAGGAGCCGGACGGCGATCAGGCTGTATCTTCGGTCGGATGTCAGCCCCATTACTTTTGCCAGAGCGGTCTTGCCTGACCCTGTACGGACCTTTTCCTTGCCCGGTGCGCCATGTTTTTCCATGCGGTCTTGGAGGAGTATCACATTCGGGTCTCTCCAGAATCCCTTTACCCACGCCAGATAAAGCTTGCCAACGCCGCCGGATGCGAAAAGATCGTTGAGTTCACGAAGTTTTTCGTAGCTTTTGGCCGCCAGCAGCAGGCCGGAAGTCTCCTTGTCAAGCCGGTGGGCGAGGGTGGGCATGAAATCCGGATTGGGATAAATGGCAGCGAGCCGGGCCATGACCGAATCCTCGATCTTATCACCGCCGTGGGCAGCCAGTCCGGCGGGTTTGGCAATGGCGAGGAGCGTGTCGTCCTCATAGGCCATGATCAACCTGCCGCTGGATACAAAGGTCGTCGTTTCACCGGGCGTGTACGGCGGAATCCGTACCATTTGCCCTGCCTTGACGTGGTCAAACGGCTTCTTGCGGCCCTTGTCCACCCGCACTTGACCTTTGCGAATCCACCGCTGGATGGCGGAGCGTGGTACATCGCCGGTCAGCCTGCGTTCAAGGAACTGGAGCAACTTCTGGCCGGATTCGGCATGGGAGACGGTGACAAACTGGGCTTCGGGCATGATAGTCCTGTGGTTGAGAAAATGGCGGCGCAACGCCTTTCAGGCATCGTACCGCCACGGGTTTAGCTAATTTTGCCTGTCCTTGCCAGTTGTTATTTCTGGTACCATTTTCCATTATCTTTTTGTAGCCATGTGCCAGCGGGGGCCTTTTGGGCAAGAACCTCTGCTCTCGTCTTTCCAACCTTTTCGACGGATACACCGCGTTTTTTGGCAATGGCCGTGTAGATTGTTTTCCGGTCAGCATTTTCAGTTCTGACCAAATTCTCTTGCTGAGGAGCACTTCTGAATTCGATGAATCCGACCCGGTTTTCGCCTACAATGCCCTGAGCCTTGAGGGTGGCGATGGCCGGAGCGCGTTGTTTCATCCGGTTTTTGAGACCTCCGGCCATGGCTGTGGCTCCGATGAGACAGACGGCAAGAGTGACAATGGCGATGAGATATTTACTGTTTTTCATTTTCAACCTCCGGCTGGGCTGCGGCTTCGTCAATGTCAGAGAAGAAGTCATCAAGGTCTTTGGCTACCTTGACGTTGACATCAATGGTGATGTGGATGGGTTTGACTTCGATCGGAGCTACCTCAACCTTGTGGCTGGAGGAGCAACCCCACACAAAGAGGAGCAAGGCGCATCCGGTGAGTGCAATAAACTGTTTCATGGCTGTTTTTCCTTTATTCGATCATGTCGATAACGTCTCTATAAAGCAAAATGCGGTCCAAGGGTAAGCTGAAATTCACATCAAGTTTCAAGCCCTGAAAATTGGACCCTTTGACATCGCCTGTGACCTTGGCAAATCCACCAAATTCCTTTGTATAGACAAAGGGCAGAGTGCCAACTGGCTTTCCGTCTAGAGACAGACGTACCAACAGGTTCTCGCCCACGGTATCCGCCTTGATACGGACCCATTTGTACTCGAAATCCTTGATCGCGGCTTGGGCCAGTTCGAGCTGCCCCCGCTGGGGTGTCCCTTTGGGAATCGCGGCGAGAAGATCGTCCATGGCCTCCACCTGAATGATGCCGCCCTCACCCGGAGTGGAGTGCAAAAAACCGTTGTTGAACGAAAATTTCCCGTTTTTCCATGTCACGGGCAGCTCGCCGGACAGGGCTGCTTCCCCTTTGGCATCGGCGAGACCGAGCTGGGCGAGAATCTCTGACAGGCGAAGCTGCGAACAGAACAGGGTGATATCGTACTCGTTGCTTCCCGGCACCATTCGGAAGGCGCGGCTAGCCACATGGCCACCGCACCAGTTGAATTTCATTTGCTCGACAAGGATCACGCCACGTGGTTCGAGCTGGAAAGTGACCAATCCGTTTTCAATCTCAATGCCGCCCGCGCTGAGTGTGTCAAAGGCGAACATCTGGGCGGGTGCGCTCCGAAAATCGAGCAGGTCCGGGGATTCGAAGAAAAGCCGGATGCCGGATATGGTCGTGCCTTCTTCGCCAAGAATGATCGTGCCGTTGGTAAAGAAAATTCCCAGACGACTTTTGATACCATTCTC
>JAFLJW010000436.1 GCA_022712815.1 Pseudodesulfovibrio sp.
TGAAAAAGGCATTGCCGCCAGCCAAATTCACACCCATGTCTCAAGCTATCTGGGAAGCTGTCACAGACAAGACAAGCTTAAAGGAAATGCAAGGCATACTCAAAGATGCTGCCGGGGAATATATGGGGGATGTAAACCTAGACAAAATTCTAAGCGTACCTGGAGAATAAAAGGAAGGTTATAAAATGAAAATCTCTCGAATAATATTCACCACGCTCACCCTCCTGGCAATCCTGATACTCCAGGGCTGTCCGGCCACCTCAAGCAAACTAAACTCACTCAAAAAAGAATACAATGCTGGCCATTTCAGCCGAGTCTTAAACAACACAAAAGACAGTTACAGTGCCTCAGAAATCATTGCCGAAGCACACGAAAGTGGAGACACGCTAACTGAAAATCAGGCGAAGCTCATCAAGGCCCGGGCTTTGGTCAGCCTGAAAATAGAAGGTCAACTCATTGCCAGGAAAGAAGGATGCGCTTCCAAAGAAGTTGCCGAGGCTATCAAGATCACCAAAGAACTGCAAAACGGTCAACTGCAAACAAAGTGGATGCGTATCGAAGCCATTGCCATGGTGGCTGATGTTCACCAGATTTGCGGTAGAAAAATGCCAGCCTTTCTTGCCTACGATTATCTCCTGACTCATCATGATTTCACAACATCACCTCTGCCCTTGCAACGCTATATAACGCGTTGGTATGAAGCCTACTACCGGGTTGCAGACAGTGATATGTACAAGGACATCGCCAAAAAACAGTTTAAGAAAACTTTCAAAATCCTTAAAGAAAGATACCCTACAAATAAGGCACTGATATATGTGGTCGTCCTGCAACAACTTCATGAAGGTAAAATTATCGAAGCGGTTCAAGGTACTATACTTTTCAGAGCTTATGTTTTTGGTAGCTCAGCTAAAGACAAGGACCTTATTTCAAAAATAGACAAAGAAATTTGCACTAGCCTGAAAAAATACAAGAAGTTTAAAGATCAGTACTACCTCTACCAAAAAATTCTAAAGCAGTGGGATGGCACCGACTACATTTGCGTTGGTCTCGACAAAACTAAATAATAGGTCCTAAAGGCCTATTTCCCCCTGTCACCGTGAGACTTGCGAGAGTAGTGCCGCTGTTAGACGACGAGTGCTATGCGGCCGGAGGCGTTATCTAGTGCGCGGAAAGTTCAAACGCGAGCTGATATCTCGGCACTTGCAGCACATCAAATCCGATGAGAACAAGTTCTCTATTCTCTTGCAGAACTTCATTGGCCTCTTCCAAAGGGACACGATTTCCGTAGACTGGAGATGTTCCGATCTCTATGGACTTCAAACGCTTTTGAGCATCGGCCTTTGAGTGCCAGTTGCCCATGGTTTGAGGAGTGGCGGCAAGCCAGCGTTTCATACCTTGGGTCAAATCCATGATATCTGGAACAAATGTTTTATGGGGGTACACAACCGAAAAAACACCCGCTGTCAAATCGGTGTAATCAACAGGGTTTCGGTATACGCGAAGAGAGTTGATGCCAGGAGCATTTGCAATCAAATCGAATGACCTTGCGGAGAGTTCCGCTACTCCGAGTGTTGGCAGTTCGCGTATGGTGTCTTCAGGCTTTCCCCACAACTCAGCCTGCTTTTCACTTGAAAAGGCCCCAATATCCTTGAAGAAAAAAAAGTTGGAAACCCCGTCCAAGGTCGCATGTTTTCCTTCCGGGTAATAACTGAAGCCACCCTCTTCCGGGATATAATATTTTTCACATTTGATTCTGATATAGTCCTCGATCAACACCTTTGCCTCGGCTCTGTTTTCCGGGGATGCATCTTTCCAGAGGTACCTCAAAAGCACCCAAATGGCCTTTGGCGTTTTCAAATTCCATTCGTGCAACACTTCATATTCGTCATCCGAAGGAACGGGTCCAGACAATTCATCAAGGGCCGATCCGAAAAACTCGTCTTTATATCTCATTGGGAAGGCTTCATGAATATTGTTGCCGTGGTTATCGACAAACGCCTTCATGATGGAAGCTGAATTGTTCAAGTCTCGTGTCAAAAGTTCCCCATTTTTCGATTGTGGTCCCCACAGCCCTGTCTCAGGATCCTGTTTTTCATAGAACCATAACAGCAGGGCGTGTTTCCACTCTGGTGTGAACGTGTAAGGCGCGTTAGCCAAAATGGCCAATGAGACATCGTCCTGCTGGGAATCATTCTTGGCCAGACTGAGCAGCTCTCGGGCAAAAAGGAAGGATGTTTGCGGGAATTTTGCGACTACCCACCCAACGGTGGACACATCGTCCAAATACTTCCTTAGCTTTTCCGGTGTATTGATTTCATTGAGATATTTTAATGGATATTTGAGAGCGGGAGGTCGTCCCGTGTCTTTTGCCAATGCGGCAATATGCGACAGAACATTTTCCGTAGGGGCGTGGTATGTACAATAGGGATATGAGTCATCCATGAACGCGCCCGTTTTGCTGTTTTGAAGATTCAAGTAGAACTCCAACTCTTCTTCTTTGTCAGCAAAACGGGGAATTTCAATCAGGCCCTCTTTTGATACCAATTGTGTATGAAGCCCATTCAACAGCTCGACCGCTTTACCGAAGTTGCCCCTGTCAAGATGATAACCAATTCCAAGCATCTTGAACTCGAACTCCGCCATGTAATAATTTTGCTCCTGAAGCTCTTTATTCAGCATGAAGAGTTCCGTGATCTTGCTTTTGGTCTTGTATGCAATGGTTGTCCCGACAATGCAGACTGTCGCGAGCAGTATCACTCCCGTTAGAATCACTCTCTTCAATGTGAAGAATGTGGTGGTACGTTTTGGCCGATCCATCTAAATTCCCCCTCTGATGAAATAAAAAACTTCTCAGCACAATTAACTCACCAAGGAGCATTAATAAACAAGATGTTTTTGCCCAACCGGAAGCGTAGCCTGGCAACGGTGAGGATTGGATAATCCTTCCGCAATGCTCCGGCTCATCAACCGCTGGTGATTCTTCCTTATAACGACCGTAGAATAATCTGGTCTGTTCCAGGAGTGCCATCTGGTAGGCGCAAGATAAAGGCAGGGTCGACCTTATATCCGCTTTTTCTCTGATCTCGTGAGGCTTGTGAGAGTGGTGCAGCTGTTAGGCGACGAGTGCTATCCAACCGGAGTAGCCTGGCTACGGCAAAGAATTGAATAATGCCTTCCGAAATCCCCTGTCTTCTCAACCGCTGACCATTCTTCCTTATAATGAGCGTAATCTGGCCTGTTCCAGGAGTGCCAGCTGGTAGGCGCAAGATAAAGGCAGGACCGAAGCGTATTCCGATACGTGAGGGTCTGACTTTATCGCAGCAACGCCGCAGATGGCGCTCCTGGAACAGGCCAGACGCAAAAAAGCCCTTCAGCTTATTTAGCTGAAGGGCTTTTTTGAAAGAATCCTTGGCAACGACCTACTTTCCCACACGCTACCATGCAGTATCATCGGCGATGGAGGGCTTAACTACCGGGTTCGGAATGGGACCGGGTGTACCCCCTCCTCCTTGGCCACCAAGAAAAAGAGTAGAGTAAATCTGTA
>JAFLJW010000242.1 GCA_022712815.1 Pseudodesulfovibrio sp.
TTCGGCATCCAGGTTGCTGGGTACCGTTCGAGCGATTTGTTCTCGGTGTACGCTTCAGCGTGCCGGGAACTAATCAGGTCGGTCGGTGTACTGCACAGCTCGGCCGTTCTAGGATGCACGCAGTGCATCCTAGAACGTTTGAACTAACCTGCCCCAAGCAATATTACCGACCAGCTTGATACGAAGCTGTGAATATGGATAATATGCCAAGGTTATTTGAAAAACCGCGTTGCTTGGGGTCTGCGTTAAGTGATTTGTTATGCTTTTTTATATAAGTGATTGTTTTCTTATTTCTTTTGTCAAATTATCTAAATCTGGAAATAAACTAGCCCAATGAATTTCAAGCAATCTTAGCTCTTCAACAATACTCTTTTTTGAGTCAGCTGGAATGATATACTTTTCAACACCATCCCCTAATAGATTCTCAAGTTGTACCCCAGCGTTAAGATGATAAGTAAACCTTGAAGCTTGCGAATTTATACGACCATTTTGAATAGTTGGAATAATTCTCAAAGGGTATTTGTTTTCATGATGAGTGTAAATATGTTCATCAGTTGATAAATTCTCTATCATTTTCATTAATAGAGGATTGTCTTGATAAATAATATCATCTTGTTCGTGACCACTAACTGTTATTCTTGCGTGGAAGAGATAAAGAGCACCGCCCTTTTCTGGTGCTTCTGAAACTGAAAAAAAGAGTGCGGCAAGAGGATTAGCTGACCAATCGAGTAAACGTGTAGGTAATCCATGGTGTTGAGCTAAAAAGTACTTTTCAACAATATTCAACCCTGATTTTAGTAAATGTGCTCCTTGAATAATAAATTGCTTGAAAATTGATTGCTCATAATCTGTTGGAATAGTTCCTGCGTTACTTGCTGCCTCTATAAAGTACTCTCTTTCTACTTGTGGCCTTAGGCCCCATTGACTTTCTGATTGCCCCCTGAACCAAAGATTAGCTTTGTATTTATACCAAGGAGGTCCATCAAACTTTTCATTTTGACCATCATTGTATTGTGATGCTTGATATTTCTCATACCTACCTTGATGTTTTTTAATAATACAAAGGAATTCTTCTATGGTATGGATTTTCTCAAGATTCATATTTTTTCATTGCATAACGGCCGAGCTGTGCGGAGCCAGCGGCCTGGTTGTTGAAAGCTTGCTTTCGGCACCCAGGTTGCTGGGTACCGTTCGAGCGATTTGTTCTCGGTGTACGCTTCAGCGTGCCGGGAACTAATCAGGTCGGTCGGTGTACTGCACAGCTCGGCCGTTCTAGGATGCACGCAGTGCATCCTAGAACGTTCTAAATCACCGGCTGGCCTTGGGGCAATATGCCAACTTTATGCGTTGCAAGATATTGGAATAATATCTGAAGATCGCGCGTGTGAGCCAGTCGGGTGCATTTTTTGTTATGTCATTTATTTATTTGTTTTTTCATCTCATTAATTGAATATGGTGGGGTACGCATGTGGAGCATAGCGTGACAATTTGGACAAACAGGGCGCAAATCTTTTATTGGATCAATTTTATAACTAGTTCCGATTTCTGCAACTGGTATTAAATGATGAACATGAATAAACCCTGAGCCAATTTGTCCATATTTTGTTAGAAAATCAAATGAGCATACGGCACAAAAACTTCCATAATGTTCGATGCAATGTTTCCTTGCTTTTGAACTTCTTTCATAAGAGTTCACAGTTATTATGTGTTTTACTCCTTCATACAATTTCTCAGATTCACCGAGCTCATCTGGGAAATAATTGCTTTCGTTAGTTTGGAGAAACTCTTGATGTTTTTGGTAAATATTTTCTATGCCTCTTAATGTGCCTTTGCCAAGAGTTTTGTAATAAGTAAAATGCTGCTTAACAGATAGCAGTGCGGCTTCTAGCGCCTTAACGCCATAATCTGAATATATGCTATTCAGCAAATAATCAGTGGCTTCACCATTAAATGTTCTTTTATAAGTTTCACCTTCCATCATATGGCGGAAATTATTTATATAATCTGTTGCCGAACCTCGATTCATACCAAAAGTTTTTTCCAAATTATCTAGAACATCGTTCTTTTCAGCACGACCATGGTAGACATTTTTGGCCGCAGAATAAGCAGCTTGTGTCATTTGTAGTGTTATTGTACCCATATGAAATATTTTTGTTTATTTAAAAAGGCTTAGGGCAGAACCCTGGCAACACTCTGTAATGAAATTACCCATACTGGCTCGGTTGTTAAAAACGATCCGAAGAATGTAAGCCATCCAAGGATGACCAGGGTGGACTTTATGTTAAGTCCAGCTTTTAATAGCAGTAGTTTTCCCATAGCGATTACCTCCTTCAGTTTTTTTGTGAACTTTAATCGGAAATTGCCGGGATTCTGCACCGCAGAGCGTGCTGCCCTAAACCTTCTTTTATTAGATTAATTTTTCATAGTATCTTCGTTGGATTATTCTGGACATAACGGCCGAGCTGTGCGGAGCCAGCGGCCTGGTTGTTGAAAGCTTGCTTTCGGCACCCAGGTTGCTGGGTACCGTTCGAGCGATTTGTTCTCGGTGTACGCTTCAGCGTGCCGGGAACTAATCAGGTCGGTCGGTGT
>JAFLJW010000432.1 GCA_022712815.1 Pseudodesulfovibrio sp.
ACCGAGGATACAGGGTTCCTGAAAAAACATACCGTTGGATTCGATGAATACAAGCGGATTATTGACGGCTATACGGTCGAGGAATTGTGCTCTCTTGCCGGTGTGACCATGGCGGATATAGAAATCCTTGCCGAACTGTTCTCGCAGCAAGGGCCGACTTCCATCTTGCTCGGTTGGGGCGTGCATCGCTACGAATACGCCCACTATTCCCTGCGTGCCATTGATGCCTTGAGCGCAATCAGTGGCAATATAGGTGTGCCGGGCGGCGGTGTGAGTCAGGGGTTTGAGGAGTACGGCCCGTATGACCAGAAGTATTGGGGCGATGATCTCAACCCGTCTCGCAGGACATTTCTCATCCCAAAAGTCGGTGAGGAAATTCTCAATGCCGTTGATCCTGAAATCAGAATGATCTACGTCACCGCCGCCAATCCATTGTGCATGGCGCCCAGTTCGGAAAAGGTCGAAGGCGCATTCAAAAAAGCTGAATTTGTTGTATATTCAGGGCATTTCATGGATGATACCGCTGATTATGCCGATGTTTTCCTGCCCGCGACCACCTTTTTGGAAGAAGAAGATGTCATGGCAAGTTTCGGCCATAATTATGTCGGTCCTGTGAACAGGGCCATCGAGCCGGTTGGTGACTGCAAATCCGAATTTAAGATGTTTTATGAATTGTCTTCCCGGTTCTCCTTTGCCGATCAGTACAGACACTCAGTTGATAAGTGGCTGATTGATCTGTGCGGGCCGATATGGGAGCAGGGTTGCGACCTTGAAACTCTCAGAAAGGGGGCGTTTCGGCTCAATGCGCCGATGGTGCCATATGAGGACAAAGTGTTCCCGACCCCTTCCGGGAAATATCAGTTCATGACCTTTTTTGACCAGACCCACCTTTCGGGAAGCGATAGGGAATTTCCGTATCGGCTGCTGACCATTGCCCCCCATGGATATATCTGCTCGGAGCGGACCATGGTTGAGCATGAGGCATTGCCTGTTGTCAGACTCGCTTTGAATGAGGCAAAGCTACGTAACGTCGAGGACGGCAAACCGGTTCTCGTGCGCAGTGCGGTCGGACAACTCAAGGCCATGTTGAAGACCGATACCGGCATGCGGCGGGATGTCGTCATTACTGATCGGGGCGGCTGGACCAAGGCCGGACATGGATTGAACATGCTGACCCTCGACACTCCGAGTCAGGTGGGGGAAGGCACGCCTTTTTATGAAACATCCGTGACCATCGAACCGTGGTCGGAGGATAGCATAGTCGGTGCCGTGATTCTTGTTGTCCAGCATAGCGTTCGCGCACCCGGCGGGAGCTTTTGCAAGGCCCTGTCAAGGCAGGGAGCAGTCCTCTCCTTGATCTATATTGAGGATGGCGACAGCCTGCCGGACAGTCCGCAGGGCTATGATGGACTGGTTGTTCTCGGAGGTCCGCAGCAGTCGTTTGACGATGAGACTTCGCCCCATTTAAGGTCATTGATGAAACTCATGCGTGATTTTGACATGCAGGGCAAACCCGTTGCAGGCATATGTCTTGGGTCTCAACTTCTGGCCCGTGCCTATGGCGGTCAGCCATGGCCCATGGGCAATCTGGAGTTCGGATTCATTCAACATGAAATGACGACTGCGGGAATGGAAGATATGGTTGTCGGTGAGGCTCTTCCGCTCCCTCCGCTCATGGAATTTCATGAAGATTCATTTGATTTGCCAAAGGCGGCTTCCCTGCTCATTCAGGGAAAACAGTGTCCGCACCAATGTTTCAAGGTCGGTAATTTGTCATATGGCTTTCAGTTTCATCTGGAAATTGATTCTGAAATCACGAATAATTGGATTGGGCTTTTTCAGCGCGGTGAAATTGATAACTATAGAGTTTATCGGGAAAAGTTTGACTCTGCGTATTTCGAGACTCTTCTGGAACAGCTTCCCCTGCTGGTTGCAAAATCTGAAGAGTATTGCTGCCGGGTAGCCGGAAATTGGCTGAAGCTTATCAACCGGTCTTTAGTTGATGGCTCCGTCAGGTAAATATTTGGCAACGATCTTGTCGAACCGGCTTTTCCCGTCCTGTCCGGGGATTTTCATCTTCCTGAGATTCTCGTTCAGCTTCATGATAAGCTGGTCGTCCGTGTCGAGGCTGAAAGCATAGTAGAGCGGAACTTCTTCAAATGTATAAAAAACCTTGAATTCGTGGGGATTCATCCCCATTTTTTCCATGAGACAGGCTGCGCAATAGTTTCCGTAGGCAAAGAAATCCACTTGCTTGTTTTTGAGTTGCCGCAAGGACATGATGTGGGTCGAGGAGGATATGATGGCCATTTTTGCGACACCGGTCTTTAGGAGAGCTTTTTCCGGTGCGCTTCCTCGTATTGTCGCTGTCTTGAGCGTGTCCAGTCCAGCAGGAATCGTAACCGGCGGCCTGTACTCCTTTCTCCCGATCAAAACGTATTTGCTGGTGTGAATCGGGCCAACCCATTTGAACAGGCCTGCATGCTGGTTTGTCTTCGGAACGTTCAGCATGACGTGTTTTGGTCCTGCCTTGGTCTTTTTGAAGGCGTGTCGCCAGAGCATGAGTTTGACATCGTCAGCTTCCATTGGAGAACCTGCCAAGGACATGATTATCACTAATGTATCTACTGAAATACCTTTGAGATGGAGACCTTTGTTGATGCTGTAGGGAGGCAAGGAGCCAGTCATGAAAACGAACTCAGCAGAAAGTGCCGGACCGGAAAATACCAGTACGAACAAACTGCCAAAAATGGCATGAAGTATGTATTGTTTCATGACCTTTCCACCCTATGCTCTATCCCTGAGTATTCTCTATCATGCTTCTTTGGCATGTTCCAGTTTGATAAAGCCAAAAATCGTTTTACATTTTCAGGGAGATATTGTTTTCTCTGAACATTTTTCCAGATGTCTTGCGAAGAATGGCGTTTCGGGGTATGCCCACTTGGTCACAAGGAGAGCCTAAATGTCTGACAAATTTGCCCGCCGAATGGGCACTGTTCATCGTTCTTTTATCCGTGAAATCCTGAAAGTCACTGCTAATCCCGAAATAATTTCATTTGCCGGTGGTCTGCCCAATCCCGAATTGTTTCCGGTGGCAGCCATGGACCAGGCATCACACGAAGTTTTCGCCGAAATCGGTGCGTCCGCATTGCAGTATTCCACTACCGAAGGAGACGCAGGGCTTCGTTCCATCATCGCCAGCCGGTACGCTGGTCGCGGGCTTGAAATTGATCCCGATTCCATCATGGTGACCACCGGTTCACAGCAGATTCTGGATATCTGTGCCAAGGTCTTTCTCGACAGGGGCGACAAGGTCGTTATCGAGCGGCCAGGATATCTCGGCGCGATTCAGGCATTTTCCTTTTTCGAGCCGGAGTTTGTGACCGTCTCTCTGGAGGATGACGGGCCGAATCTTGAGGAGCTTGAAGAGACCTTCAAAGACGGAGCCAAGTGTTTCTACGCCGTTCCCAATTTTCAGAATCCGTCGGGTGTCAGCTATTCCCTGGAAAAACGCAAGGGCGTTGCGGAACTTCTGGACAAATATGACGTGCTCTTTGTCGAAGACGATCCTTACGGCGAGTTGCGTTTTAGCGGCGAGGACCTGCCCAGTGTCTATTCGTTCTGCAAGAAGCCCGGTATCCTGTGCGGGTCATTCTCCAAGATCGCGGCTCCTGGTTTCCGTATTGGCTGGGTCGTGGCGGAAAAAAGAATCTACGACAAGCTCGTCATTGCCAAGCAGGCTTCCGACCTGCACACCAGCACCGTGGCCCAGGCCATCATGCGCCGTTATCTGGAGACCAATGACATCGAAGCCCATGTCGATCTCATCAAGGAGCGATATGGTCGCCAGTGCGAGGCCATGGTCGAGATGATCGGCAAGTATTTTCCTTCCGAGGTTTCCATCACCCGGCCCGAAGGTGGCATGTTCCTGTGGGCAATCATGCCCGAAGGTTTTTCGTCCATGGACCTGTTTGATCTAGCCATCAAGGACAAGGTGGCCTTTGTTCCCGGCAGGCCGTTCTATGTGGATGATTCCGGCGAGAACACGTTGCGTCTCAATTTTTCCAACTCCGACGAGAAAAAGATTGAGGAAGGCATCAAGCGACTGGGTGCGAGTATCGATTCATTTTTGAAATAATCTTTCCGGTCGCCGAGGGGTGACCGGGATTGAGAGGAAGGGATAAGACTATGTCACAACATATCGTAGTTATTGGCGGCGTGGCCCTTGGCCCCAAGGCCGCCTGTCGTTTCAAACGGCTTGAACCCGGCTCCACCGTGACCATGATTGACCAGAATTCGCTCATTTCTTACGGTGGATGCGGTATTCCTTATTATGTTTCAGGCGAGGTTTCCGATGCCAGCGAGCTATGCACCACAAGCTTTCATATGGTGCGCGATGCCGAGTTTTTCAAAGAAGTCAAGGGCGTTACCGTCCGCACATTGACCAAAGCCACCAAGATTGATCGGGAGAACAAGCTGGTTCATATCGAGGATATGACAACCGGCGAGGCCTCCACCATCGCGTATGACAAGTTGGTCATTGCCACTGGTTCCGCCCCCCGCAAGCTCAACCTGCCGGGCGAAGATTTGGCTGGTGTAAGTTATGTCTGCAACCCGGACGATGCCGTCCGAATCCGTGAAGGCATTTCCAAAGGCGAGGTGAGCAATGCCGTTATCATCGGTGCTGGCTTCATCGGCCTTGAAATGGCCGAGGCATTCGCCGACTTGTGGGGCATTGACACTGCCGTTGTCGAGCTCACCGATCAGATCATGTCCAGACTGGTCAGCCCGGCCCTTGCGACCATGGCTCA
>JAFLJW010000354.1 GCA_022712815.1 Pseudodesulfovibrio sp.
GTCCTCGGCCAGAGCGGTACGGATTCCCCGCTCAATTGAAACAGTCGATGCCTTGACACCGGTTGTGTCGGCGTCGAGGTAAATCCTGACAGGTTCAGCCGGTGGTGCCGCCCAGACCAAGGATGGCATCCAGCCCACAAATAAGGCAATTACAAACAACTGCAAAACGTTGTTCATTTTTTCCTCCCGTCTAAGTTGCGATCACCAGTTTGAGGTGATCTCTTATACAGATTTATTTTGCTGTTTTCATTTACCTTTTAATCCGGCTCATTACCTTTGATTTATGCATCCATCAGGCAGAGAACCGAATACCTCATTCCAAATTCAATACACCATAAACTATCGGCGATGTCCAGATTGCGAATGATTGTTTGACAGGACCGGTAGCCGCAATTCATCCGGTTGAAGTGTACTTTTTTGAGTTTCCAGTGGAGTGCTCAAGACGAGCCTTTTTTGAAAGGAAGGAAAAAGCATCCTTTGACCAGATAAGCCATAAGAAAAGCCCCCGGAATCGGGGGCTATCAATAAAGACTTCGTTTGTTAGGAGGTTGCCGAGATACGGGCCTCTACCAAAGGATGGTTGTTTTGAAAGTTGCCTGGAAACGCTGTCCGATTCAAAGAATCTTGAGGTTTTGTAGGGCGTTTACTGAAAACGGTCCTTTGACTTAAGTGTATCATACGCCACTGTCAGATCATTGCAAGCTATTTCGGATTATCATTACTATTTTTTTATTAGTCCTATGATAAACAGCAGGATGACCGCGCCAGCGGTGGCAGTCAGCAGTCCTCCGATCAAGCCGGTGCCGCTGATGCCCAGTTGTCCGAAGACGAATCCACCGACAACTGCGCCGACCACGCCGACAACCAGATTGCCGACAAGACCAAAACCGCCACCTTTCATTATCTTTCCTGCCAGGAAGCCAGCGACCAACCCTATCAACAAGAACATGATAACGCTCATGCAACTTCTCCTTGGAAAGCAGAGCCGGTCACCCGGCCCTGTATTGATTACCATGATCCAACTGCTGTCTCAGGCAGCTACACTTTCTCGAAGTATTCCTTTTCCGCGCCACATTCCGGGCAAACCCAATCCTCGGGCAGGTCTTCGAATTTGGTTCCGATTGCAATGTTATTTTCAGGATCGCCTTCAGCGGGATCGTAAATATAGCCACATGGGCATTCCCATTTTTCCATAATAAAACCTCCATGGTTTTTCAGTTTGAAATCATCATAGCAAAACGGCTAGGCGTTTCAAGATAATTAGACACGCTATCCATCTTTTTTTTGCAAAAGTAAAACATGCCGATCAAATAAAACGCCTTTTTTGTTTGGATGCACCATGATAATCACGTATGGTCAGCAGAGCATAAACACTTTTGGAGGGCCGACATGCCACGCAAAATAATACTTTCGATCATCTTGGTCCTGCTTTTGGCCTTTCCGGCATTGGCGCGTACGGGAAGCGCGACCATCTACGGCGTTGTCAACTACAATGGCGCACCTTTGGTGGGTGCATTGGTCACGGTCATCGGCGAGATCTCCTACACCAACAAATCAGTAAGTACCAATGGCAAGGGGGTTTACATCCTCGATAAATTGCCAATGGATGAATATATCATTCGCGTTCTGGGGCAACCGGACGGAGTCTACAAACCAAATGAAAAAAATGTCTTTCTCTGGCACAAAAAAACAAAAGAAGTAAATTTTTCTATGGAAAAGAAATAGCGATCAGACCAACAAAAAAACCGCCAACATGGCGGTTTTTTTTGTTTTCAAGTTGAAAAGTTATCAGAGAAGCCTGAGCTGGTCTTCATCTTCCATCCGAACCTTCAGATGCCGGTACGCCTTGGCCGTGGCGACCCGTCCGCGCGGGGTGCGTTTCAGGAATCCGCACTGGATGAGGTATGGTTCGTAAATATCCTCGATGGTGCGGACCTCCTCGGCGCAGGCCGCGGCAATGGTCTTTAGTCCCACCGGGCCGCCGTTGAAATTTTCCACCATGAGGGAGAGAATCTTGCGGTCCATGCTGTCCAGTCCGTACTGATCGACCTCCAGCCGCTCCAGTGATGATTCGGCAATCTCCTTGGTGACCACGCCGTCGCCGTGTACCAGTGCGTAATCTCGCACGCGCCTGAGCAACCGATTGGCGATACGAGGAGTGCCACGGGCTCGTCTGCCAATGGCCAGTGCGCCATCAGGCTCGACCGTGACATCGATGATCTTTGCCGCCCGTTCGACAATGCAGCCAAGCTCTTCGGGTGAGTAAAATTCTATGCGGAAGATGCAGCCGAAGCGGTCGCGAAGCGGGGATGTGAGCAGCCCCAGACGGGTGGTTGCTCCCACCAGCGTGAACGGCTCAAGGTCGAGTTTCACCGTGCGTGCGCCGGGACCGGAACCGATAACCAGATCAATCTGGAAATCCTCCATGGCCGGGTACAGCACTTCCTCCACCGTGGCAGGCATGCGATGAATTTCGTCGATGAACAGGATATCGCCGCGCTCAAGATTGGTGAGGATGGCGGCCAGGTCGCCGGACCGTTCCATGACCGGACCGGACGTGGAGACCATGTTCACGCCGAGTTCGGAGGCCATGATTCGCGCCAGTGTGGTCTTGCCCAGACCGGGATTGCCATAAAAAAGCGTGTGGTCGAGCGAGCGTTCGCGCTCGGTGGCTGCCCGGATAAAGACATCGAGATTACTGCGCAGGTCTTCCTGGCCGATGAAGTCTTTGAGGCTCCTGGGCCGGACGTTTTCTTCCGGGAGAGTGCATTTGCTCATGAACGCGCCGCATTGATTTTCTTGAGCACCGCCCGGATGGCCCCGGCAGCGTCAAGGTCTGGTTCCGCATCAAATATTTCGATAATCATGGGTCGTATTTCGTCCTCAGCGTATCCCAGCCCCTTGAGTGCCGCAAGGGTGTCCAGATACTCGCCCTGCGGTCCTTGCAAAGAATCGTCCTTGCCCGTGAGCTTGACCGGCTTCAACTTGTTCACCTTGTCCTTGAGGTTCCACAATATCTGCTTGGCCGATTTCGGCCCGATGCCCGGAACGGTGGAGAGCATGGCGACATCCTCGCGGAAAGCTATTTCGCGCAGGTGCTCTGCATCAAAGAGAGACAGGATGGCAATGGCCTTTTTCGGCCCCAGCTTGTCGATGGATATGAGCGTGCGGAACAGATCAAGGTCGTCGCTTTTCAGAAAACCGAACAGGTCAATGGCCTTTTCCGCCACCTGGGTATGGATGAAGAGCGCGACCTCACTGCCTTTTCCCGGCAGTTTGGCAATGACAGACATGGGCGCGACCACATCGTACCCGACACCGCCCGGTGTCAACACCACAAGCCCCTTCTCACTGGCGGACAAGAGTGTCCCTTGCAAATATCCGATCATGAAATGCCTCCGTTGCAGGACATTATCTCAATAACGAGTGAGATTCAAAGGGAATGCTCATTTGAGTCGTTTTACCGAGCAAATCAATGGAGAAAAACAGCAGGGTATTAATCATGCGTTTCATGAAAAACACCTTTAGAAAAAGGACGGTATTTTTGGCAAATATAACAGTATGGAAGATCCAGGAGCGGCCAGTAAATCACATGCCGATCAGTTTCCGCATCCGCCTTTCATTCAGGTGGCAGATAGCCACGGCCAGCGCGTCCGAAGCATCTTCTGCCCACTTTGGTTTTTTCAGGCCAAGGCAATTGGCGACCATGAAGGCCACCTGATCCTTGGGGGCGTTGCCGACCCCGACCAGATTTTTTTTTACCTTGGTCGGTTCATATTCGGCCACGGAAATGCCGTTGGTCGCACAGGCTGCCATGGCAGCCCCCCTTGCCTGTCCCAGTTTCAGGGCGCTTGCGGGATGTTTGCCTACGAAGACGTTTTCAATGGCAGCCTCGACCGGGTTATGTTTCTTGATAAGGACCTGAAGTTCGTCGAAAATAACTCCCAGTCGGGTCGCCATATCCTTTTTGGCCGGGGTGCGGATGGTGCCGGTTTCGATGAGTGTGGCCTGCCCGGAAATCTCCAGGACAAAGCCGTAGCCCGTTACCCTTGAACCGGGATCAAGCCCCAGAACGACCAGTCCGCCTTCTGCCACGCTTACTCTTCCTCGAACAATTCATCCGGGAAATCAGCATTGATGTAGACCTTCTGGACATCATCATTGTCTTCCAGCGCTTCAAACAGGTTCATGACCTTTTTGCCGGTGGCAACGTCTACGGGGACGAGATTCTCAGGAACCTGACTCATTTCGGCGGACTCGAATTCCATTTTAGCATCGGTAAAGGCTTGCTGCACGGTCATGAAATCACCGGGTTCGGTCAGAACAGTGAAAGACTCGTCGTCATCAACGATATCTTCGGCACCGGCATCAAGGCCGACTTCCATCAAATCGTCTTCGGAGTATTTTTCCTTGTTAAAGACAATGACACCCTTTTTATTGAACATGTAAGAGACTGATCCGGCCTCTGCCATGTTGCCGCCGTGTTTGCCGAAAGCGTGACGAACTTCGGCCACGATACGGTTTTTGTTGTCGGAAACAACGTCAACCAGCATGGCGACACCGCCGGGTCCATATCCTTCATATAAAATTTCTGTAAGATCGCCACCGGCCAGTTCTCCGGTGCCTTTCTTGATGGCGTTTTCAATCTTGTCCTTGGGCAGGTTGACGGCCTTGGCCTTCTGGATGGCAAGGCGCAGGGTGGAGTTGTCTTCCGGGTTGCCGCCGCCAGCCTTGGCTGCCAGGATGATGTCCTTGGCCGCTTTGGTGAAAAACTTCGCTCTTTTGGCGTCCTGACGTCCCTTGCGGTGCTGAATGTTCGCCCATTTACTATGTCCGGCCATTTTTCCTCCTGAATATTCTCAAAAACTGATTATCTATTGCTGAACGGGCAGCTTACTCATCTATGCCCTTAAAGCCAAGTGCCACGATGAATAACTCTTTGCTCTCGGCACGAGAACTATGGGGTTTGAAATTCTTGATCTTTCCGAAACGAGGCCGGATCAGATTTCTGAAATCATTAATCTCGCCTCCCTCGAATATCTTGACCGCGAAGTTGCCGCCTTTTTTGAGATATTTTGTGGCGACTTCAAAGGCACGCTCGCACAGTTCCAGACTATGCGCCTGATCCGCAAATTTAATTCCGGTTGTCTTTGGGGCCATATCACTGATAATGACATCAAAAGGCGCAAGGGGTTTGATTGCCTCAAGAAGCTCTGGCGAGTCCGAAAAGACATCCGCCTGCAAAAAAGTGATGTTGTCCGGGAACGAATGTTTCGTTTCCTGAATGTCCACACCGAGCACATGGCCCTGTTTGCCGACTCTTTCCCCGGCAAACTGCGTCCACGAACCGGGAGCCGCGCCAAGGTCGAGCACGGTCTGGCCCTTTCTGAAGATCTGGAACCGTTTGTCCATCTCTTTTAGTTTGTAGACTGAACGGGCGGCGTAGTTTTCCTTTTTGGCCCGTTTGAAGTATTTGTCCTGATACTGTTTCATGGTGACGCTCCTTATCCGGCGTGGAGCGATTTGTAGCCGAATACGCCGAAAAAGCCAAGTTAGCATGGCAAACCGCCCCACAAGAACGCGCATCACAAATGAACTGGGCAACCCCCAGACCCTGCCCGATGATATCGGTCAATTTGAAGTCATGCCCGGCGGACCGGGTACTATCTTCCTTGGTCTTGGCCCACGTCCCGGCAATTTGCTGAAATTATTTCCTGATATCAAAGTCGCCCGATTCGTGGAATCTCCAGACATGGAGCGACAAACAGACCAGTGGGACAACACGGTCCCCGCCGGTTTCACGCGCATGGAGCCTGACGAGTTCTCCGCTGAAATCGCCGCCAAATCCACGATCATTCGCTACCGCCCGAACCTTAAGGCATTTCCGACATTTTGGGGACCGCTGGTCGGACGGACCGCACTTGGCAAGATTCCACCGGCCATCAAAAGCAAAACCGTCTGGCTGCCGCTCGGTGAGGACGACCTGCTTGGCAAGGAGCTGACCCTCGCTTTCAAGGCCAAGGGGTACGAGGTCCGATCTGTGGATCGCGAAATATTGGAACGCTCACCCGGCACAGAGCTTCCCGAGTTGCTCAGACAGGAAACGCCGGAACTATTTTTTAGCGTCAATTTCAAGGGACTGGACCCCTTCGGGCTGGGCTATAACATACTGCGCGAGGCTGGTGTCAAAGTTGCCATCTGGCTGGTGGACAATCCGTTTAACCTGCTGACCTCGGTCAAATCCGGCTATTGGAAAGATGCCAAACTTTTCGTCACGGATCATAGTCTTATCAGCCCGCTAATCGAGACCGGGGCGAAATGGGTGACACACCTTCCGCTGGCCGCCTGCCCTGAATTGTTCGGCAAGGGCGGCAAACTCCCCGCCCATGCGCATGGGATCGAGGACAAGTTGGTCTTTGTGGGACGCTCAAAATTCCCGAAAAAGGATAATTTTTTTGCAGGGCTGACCGTTCCAACCGATCAACTCGACCTGATTCATGACGATGCGAAGAACACCCGGTTTGATTTTTTCTGGTGGCGGGATCAGTTGAATATCTCCCCCTTGTGGCCCGGTAACAAGGTCAGGGAGATAGGCATGGGTGCGGAGTTTGCCGGACAAAGTTGGAAAAAAAAGGCTCTTGAAACGGCAGGGCCGATCGTTCTTTTTGGCGATGGCGGCTGGAAGGGGATCGGGCAGGCGGACCTGCGTTCCGTGGTGGATTATTACGCTCATCTGCCCGCCGTGTACCGGACCGCCTCGATCTGCCTCAATATCTCCGGGATGCAGCTTCCGGCGGGGTTGACCCAACGCCACTTTGACGTCTGGTGCGCGGGCGGGTTCCTGATTACCGATGCCAACCCCGGTCTAAAGATTTTTCAGGACGAGCTGACCGGTCCCATCAGTTTTTCCAATCCCGGTGAGATTCCTGAACTGTTCACCCGGTTTCAGCAGGAAACCGACGAGAAATCAGATTTGTGCAAGGCGTGGCAGGAACTCATTTTACGCGATCACACTTACCATAACCGGGCTACCACCGTGCTCGAAACTTTGGGGTTGTAATGCAAGCTGATGCCATCACCCGCTTCAAGGTCGGCAACAGAGAATTTCGTTTCTACCTGCCGGACCCGGACGACCACATCCAGCGAATCATTCGCGAAACCAGCGCATTCTACGAACTGGAAATGCTGGCGGACATGCTGCTGCTCATCACGGAAGGCGACCTGATAGTCGATTGCGGGGCCAATATCGGCAACCATTCGATCTTTCTGGCCGGAGCGGCAGAGGCCACGGTCATTGCTCTGGAACCGTTCAGGCATTGCTTTGATATCCTTGACAGAAACATCGCCCTCAACGATCTCGACGGTCGCGTTTTGCCCATGCCGCTGGCGTGCGGGGCAAAGTGCGGAACAGGGACGATCATCCCCGGCGAACCGGCCAATCTGGGCCAGACGCGAGTTTCGACCGCTGCCAAAGACACGGGCGTGGAAGTGGAAATTATCCCTTTGGACGACCTGAAATTGCCAGCCCCGGTCAGGATGCTCAAGATAGACGTGGAAGGCATGGAGGCCGAAGTCCTTCGCGGTGCATCACGAATCCTCAAAGAGGACGGCCCGATCATCTATGCTGAAGCATTCAATGACAACGCTCTGGCCGAAATTTCCATGGCCATCAGACCGTTCGGCTATAATCCAACCTTTCGATTCAATGCCACACCAACCTACCGCTTTGAAAAGAAGTAATGATTATACCTCGCAAACAGCTTGTCGAAAGGACCAAAAAACGGTAATTACCCAAAACCCATGGGGACGTAACTCAGCTGGGAGAGTGTCGCCTTCGCAAGGCGGAAGTCGTGAGTTCAAATCTCATCGTCTCCACCAATTTTTTTAAATGGTTAGGAGTATTAGGGTGTATCGCTTAGTAGGCCAATTCACCTTTCTACTCACCTTTTCAGGCCTCTGGCTACTCGCCGGAGGTCTTTTTTATATCCACTATCTTGCCGCCAAATGCACGATTTACGGCCTTTGACGCATCCGTAAGACTATGCACGTATCGCGCAGTCGTGGTCACCGACCTGTGTCGCAGGATCAACTGCGCAGTCGGCAGATCTACTCCGGCTTGCAAGAGTACAGATGCAGACAGATGTCGGATCGCGTGGAAGCTGAACACCTCCACCTCGGCTCGTCTGCACATACGCTTGATCATCTGATTGCCGTGGGTATAGGGCTTGTTTGTTTTCGGATTGACAAACACGAACTCACCGAAACCGGTCTCCAGACGTTGTTCCCGAAGCGTCTCTGCAAGCTGCTCGGTCATGGGTATCCAGTCGAATTCCAGGCCTCCGTCACGCTTCCGCGTCCAGAGTCGCACTCGGTCATCGCCAAAGTCCACATCATCCCATCGCAACCTAAACACCTCGCCGCGCCTTGCAGCAGTATGAAGATACGCCAATAACATCCGCTTTCGATGCGGCTCATAATTAACGTGTCCAGACGTCTTGAAATGACTGGACGGGACTTGGTCAGCTATTTCGTATACCTTCCAGAAATCTGCTTCCGGCGGCACATATTTGTCGTGTTTTTCTTCTTTGTATTTTTCAACATCCCATGGGCATTCCCCTTTGACGAGCCGCGCACGCTTGCCCCAATTCCACAAGCGCATAATATGCTTGCGGTAGGTATTTGCGCGATGTCCGCTCACCTTCATGGCTATACCATCCAAGAGCTTTCGCACAACGTTGTGCGGCAGATCGGCGGCGGGCATGACTGGAGATGCCCCAGGCTGACCAAGCAAGGCCTGGAACACAAGGTGCTTCTCATCGTACGTCCCTTGGCTTATGCCTTTGGCTTTGATTGCCAGCAGATGATCAGTCATGAGACTGTGCAAGGAGACCGCAGGGGTCTGCTTCGAGAGTTCGTGCAATTTCTGCCTGATCAGCACTTCCCATTCCAAAGCCTTGCGGCGGGATAGGAATTTCTTCTCCTTTCGTCGCCCGTTCGGCAGAATAATCCTGCCGAAGAACTCGTATCTTTCCGTCTTGGGGTTTTTCCGTTTTACCGGCATAAAAACCTCCCTTACTGGTGGATCTAAGAGCACTCACTATGTTTTTTTCAAAGAACTGCCATTCACCCCCGATCTTGATTCCACCGAGAGTGGTAGCATGTCTGTAAACCCAACCAGGGCGTTTCGACAATGCTTTTGCCACCTCCGATGCAGTATAGCACTGACCGAGTTTGTCCTTGATGACTTGTGACAGTCCCATCAAATTTTATCCTTTGCCAACCGGCGTATCTTCAACCACGATATTCACTCGCCGCTTGACGATCTTCTGTCCGTGGCATTTGAGGCATGGCTCCGTTTTTTCAATGTTGTTGTCTAGCGACTCCGTGCCGTGTCCTTCGCACCGAGGGCAAACAATCTGCCCCTCGAAATTTCCAGCTCTGGCGTTAAGCAAAAATTCTTGTTTTTTAATCCAACTATCGGTCATCACCACACCACCCTGTTTGACCCTTCCCGCAGCAACTTGGCTGAGGCGTGAGCATAAATCTGCGTTGTCTTGATATCGGAATGTCCGAGCAGCTTGCTCAGGACGAAAATATTGCCGTCCAGCTCCATAAACGCGGTCGCGTAGGTGTGCCGCAAGACATGAAGATGAAAATCGGGGTAACCGCCCTTGATGAGTTCCTGCTTGACCAAATGCGTCACGGTGTCGGGGTTGCCCCATCGAGGGAACACTAGTTTGCGGTGTCCCCAGAACACGGCCTGCTCGACCAGGACCGCATGAAAAATGTCACCGACATGGAAAACCGCATCCGTGTGCGTCTTGAAAAGCCGGACGCGGTACTTGCGGCCCACCCAATCGATATCCGCCCATGTCAACGCGAGCAGTTCGCAACGCCGCCTGCCGGTGGCAATGTAGGCTGTCACAAGCATGCGCAGGTCAAAGTCCTCGATGCCCTCCAAAAAAGTGGCGATTTCGCCTACGGGAATAAACTTGGGGAGCGACTTATGGATGCGGGGAGGCTTGACCTCGCTAAATGGATTGTCGTCGATATATTCCCAAATTTTCGCCACATTGAATGCTGTGTGAAGGTGGCGGTAGTGATTGACCACACTCGCTGGCTTCAAACCCTGCTTGGTGCATCGGGACATAAGCGTGTCACCATGGCGCGGACGGACGCGGTGCAACGGGGTGCGATGTCCGACATGATCGCCGAGCTTTCTCAATGCGAGGTCATCGGCCAGAACGGTCGCCTTCTCCCGTATGCCCTCACGATGCTCAATGTATTCAGCGCGAAAATCTGCCAACGTAATTTCCTTTTCTTTTGTCACTTTTAAAAACAACCTTCCCCCGGATTGTTTTTCGATGTATATTCCCTGCTGCCGGGACGGTCCTGGCTTTGCATTTCGTTTCGCCGGAGCCTCGTCAGTGTGACGAGGCTTTGTGCGTTTGGTTAAACGTCCGGTGTATCAGTTTGGATTACCCGACCATCAAAAGCGGAACGCTTTCCTGTAGCCGCTTCTTCGCAATGGTCACGTATTCCGGGTTCAATTCAATTCCAGCGAAGTCCCGACCAAGATGTTTGGCCACAAGTCCCGTTGTCCCGCTTCCAAAAAACGGGTCCAGGACAATGCCTGGTCTAGTCTCGCCGGCGCACTCACAAGTCGGAGTCCACCCAATAGTTTTGTTCGCTCCGATGTATCCCGGCTTGTGACCGTCCTTTTGCCTATTTGATCCTTGGTCGTTAGCGTCTGCATGCAGATCCCGATCATCAACAACAAACGTCTTTGCAGCCTTTGAGGTAGGAACAAGCCCTTTTTCAACCACCCGCACTAGGGGCGCACCGCATTCACGGCACACCTCAACTGGGCATCCCGCCTTAATGCACGGTTCAACTAGTTTCGGTGGGAATGTAGCGAAATGAGCAGCCGGGAATGGGTGCGTTGAGATGGTCCAAACAGAGCGGAGATTCCGGCCTACAAATGGATACGTCATTACGCCTGATCCCTGACCACCGCCTCGCGTGTCGCATGGGCGAATCGTTCGACGTTTGCTCTGTTTATTGTGAGCTATAGCGTTATGATCTCCGTCAATTGCCCACCCTTGAGGCCATGCATGGTTTGCACTGATGCTTTTTGCCGCTTCACGCACGGCCTCGTGGTCGTAGTAGTAGTGGGCCGACTTGGAGAGTAGGAAAAGCGTTTCATGAGCTACAGTGGGACGATCTTTAACGCTGGACGGCATAGGGTTGGGCTTGTGCCAGATAATTTCTGACCGCAGCCACCAGCCGGCGTCCTGAAGAGCTAATGCCACGCGCCAAGGGATGCCGACAAGATCCTTTGCCTTGAGACCATTCCCCCTTTTCGGCATCCTTTTTGCCCCCATACGAGTGCTTTGCTTGCTGCCCTGAAGGGTACTTTTGACTTCCCCGTATGCGGCTCCATTGCCCGCATAACTGTCTCCAAGATTGAGCCAAAGCGTTCCATCATTACGCAAGACGCGTCGGACCTCTTCAAAAACCGCTGTCAACCGGCAAACGAACTCTTGAGGCGTAGATTCAAGTCCGATCTGTCCATCAACGCCGTAATCCCTCAAGCCCCAATATGGCGGCGAGGTCACGACACAATTGACGGATTGCTCCGGTATGTCCTGGAGGCGGTCTATTACATCGCCTTGAAGTATTTGGTTGCGGAAGTCTATCATGCCCAATGTTTCCCTATTTTGCGATGCTTTTGACAATCATCGAAATCAGGCTGCCGCCGACACAAATCAAGGCAAGTAATGCCCATATAAAAAAGTCGCCTCCGCTGCCGTCCGATGATGATCCGCGCTTGTAAGCCAGCAGCCCGAAAAGGATGCCAATAATCAGTACGATTATGTTGATAGTGGTCCAGTTCATCGCTCAATCTCCTTTGTCTTCAACAGTCTGGCATGTACGCCCACAGCAGGGGCAGTCGCTCAGGCTGTATTTGGCTTTGTCCACAAATGAGGACTCGCACCACTCGCAATAAAAATTATTCATCATCCACCTCGTTCATATCAGTTTACTTTGCGAGCTAAGATCGGCCCAAAATCTGTCTGTTTCACGCGCTCGGCAATATCTTTTTCCTTGGCAATCAAATGGGTTTCCTTCCGCTCAAGATCACGCTCAAGGTAGTGCAACCGCTCAGCCTTTGCTGCGAGCTTCAATTCAAGTTTTGTGATGTCCACGGCCATTATTAAAAGATCGGGGTCTACAATGCTCAACCGTCGAAGAAGTGAATAAATGACCGGGCGTTCTGCTTTCATGGCTGCCGCCCTATCAAAAGGCGCTGCTTCCTCAATTTTGAACGTCCGTTGCCCTCTTATTTCGAGCAACCCCCAACCTTCAGGAAGTTCATCTGGTCTCACCAATCCTTTCGGGGTAAGAAAATAGCGATACACACCCAAACCCATAGACGGATTGCGCCGGAACCATTTCTTTTTGTCGGCAAGGAAGTCTGCGCGAGAGGTCTTACACTCCACAAGACATGTGCTCGCGCCATTAAGCCCGAAGGCATCCGGTTCCTCGCTGGAAGCCGTGCGGAACTCTGTCAAGGCAACTTTGTACCCTTGACCTTTGAGCCACCTTGCGGCGCGTTCTACGAGTTCATCATGTGTCATTATTTATGATCACCCTTGGTAATATAGTTAGTTAATTGCGCGGGCCGGATTCCCCACCCGGCTCCCTGTCCGCGTCCACCGGGTAGAAGCAAAGATCGCGGCCCCGAAGGTTCTCACTTTCAGCTACCAAGACACCACCCGTAGTGCCTCCGCGCAAAATGATCTCATGTAGTACGCGCTAAAAGGGCTTGCCATTGCTGTAGACAGACCACAAGTAAGCGCAGCCCTTATGGGTCAGGTTGTATTCATCATCCACAAGTCCATGCTCTTTGATGATCTGGTTGGATGTGTGGCCCTGATAAT
>JAFLJW010000401.1 GCA_022712815.1 Pseudodesulfovibrio sp.
ACTGCCCATTGAGACTCTTGATCTTCCTGACACAGACCTGACCGGTGCCGAAGAACTAGTGACTTATTGCTCACGCGGCATGGAACCTTACCGGGGATTTCCTCAATTTTACGAGGCATTGCCCGCCATTTTGGAAGAACGACCCAAATGCCACGTGCTCATCGTTGGCGAAGACCGCGTCTGTTACAGCGCCAGACTCCCTGACGGTCAGACGTACAAGCAACAGATGCAGGAAAAGATCAAAGTGGACGAAAAGAGAGTTCACTTCACCGGTCCGCTCCCGTACGGGCAATACAAGCAGGTACTCCAGGCTTCTTCCGCCCATGTCTACCTGACATGGCCGTTTGTGCTTTCATGGTCATTTCTTGAGGCCATGTCATGTGGTTGTCTGGTGATCGGCTCCAACACGGAACCGGTACGCGAAGTGCTCCGCCACCGGGAAAACGGACTGCTGACAGATTTCCATTCCCCGAAAAAGATAGCTCAAACAACCATTTTTGCCCTCAAACAACAGGCAAAACTCATCGACCTTCGCAAGAAGGCCAGAGAAACCATTCTGGACAAATATTGCCTGAGCAAATGTCTGCCGGTTCATCTCAACCTGCTGGCTCAGGCTGCCAAAGATGGCCCAAACCGGTTCAAACAATCTTAACCAATCTGATAGGTATTGATCATGAAAAAAATCTTGAACGCCATAGTCTTATCCGCCATTTTCATCCTGCTGTCCGCTCTTCCCGGACAGACGGCTGATTTGGAAAACACCCTCTATCTCGATCTGGACTTCGGTCGCGTGGTCATTAAAATGCGCCCGGATCTGGCCCCGGCCCATGTGGAGAGGATCAAGGAACTGGTGAGGCAGGGCTTTTATGACGGCCTCAAATTCCACAGAGTCATCCCGGATTTCATGGCCCAGACCGGCGATCCCACCGGCACCGGCAGAGGCGGTTCCGGGCGAAACATATTTGCCGAGTTCAGCAAAACTCCCTTTGAGTGCGGAACAGTCGGCATGGCCCGCGCTCAGGACGACCACAGCGCGGACAGTCAGTTCTTCATCTGTCTGGCCCCGGCCCCGTACCTCAACGGAAAATACACTGTCTGGGGGCAGGTGACCAAAGGTATGGAATTCGTGGACATGATCAAGAAAGGCCACGGCCGGGGCGGCATGGTTTCCAACCCGGACACTATCATCCGCATGCAAGTGGCAGCCGATGTAAAAAAAGACCAGTAATATTCCGCAAAAGATCAATAAAAGAGGCGCAACCTGAAAAGGTTGCGCCTCTTTTATTGGCTAATTATTCAAATAAATAAATCGCTTTATTTTCTGGGTCGGCGTTTTCTCAAACGGCTCGACCTGCTCGATGACCCTGTTCAAACGGGCAAAGGTGGACACTTTGGAATTCGTTTCCTTGCGAATACCATCCAGAAGCTCTTTTATTTTCTCACGCACCTCGGATTCAATCATCTCCTTCACGCCGAACTTCACGTCCAGAGACTCATAATTCAGATGGATTCTGGCGACGACCTGATTGCCGCTCTCGAAAACCAGTGATTCAAGAACATAATCACAACTGTTGAGGATGGATTCGATCTCCTCTGGATAGATGTTCTCTCCGCTCGAACCGATGATCACATTCTTGAGCCTGCCCCGGATGAACAGATAGCCGTCCTCATCAATCATGCCGAGATCGCCAGTCAGCAACCAACCGTCCTCGGTAAATGTGTCTCTGGTATCATTGGGGGCCTTGTAATACTTCTGCATGACGTTGGGGCCCTTGGCCAGAATCTCACCCTCGCCTGTCTTTAGATCCGGATCGGCTATCATGATCTCCACTCCGGGCAAGGCCGGGCCGATACCTCTGAGTCGCTGAAAACCGGGACGAGCCCCGGCCAGCAGAGGAGATGTCTCGGTCATGCCGTAGCCAAGGGCGTAGGGAAATTGCGCATCGGACAAAAACAGCTCGACCTCCGGGGACAGAGCCGCCCCGCCGATACACATGCAGCGCAATTCACCACCAAAGGCCTCGATGAGCTTCTTGCCAGCGAGACGGGATATCATTTTTCTGGTCGGGCCGACCTTCATCAGGCCGACCAGAACTCCCTTGCGAGAGAGCTTGGGCTTGATCCGGGTCTTGTAAATTTTCTCAATAATGAGCGGCACCACGTTCATGACCGTGGGTTTGACGGTCTGCATGGCGGGCAGCAAGCTCCTCGGAGTCGGCGGTTTTTGCAGATAATGAACAGCACTACCGCACAAAACAGGGACAATAAGGCCCACTGTACATTCATATGTATGAGCCATGGGCAGGACTGACAAAAAGCGGTCGGTCTCAAATATCGGAATGGTCGCAACCCCGGAAATAGCATTGGAAACCAGATTGCCATGCGACAGGACAACTCCCTTGGAATGGCCTGTAGTGCCGGAGGTATAGAGGATGGCAGCGATGGAATCTTCCGTCAGTACGAACGTTTGTTTCTCACCCCTCTTGCGATCCATGAATTTTCTGGCGGCATCGCTGAGTTGACTGATCTTCCCGCTGGCCACATCGCTGAATTGGCCAAGCTTGTCACTGGCGACATCACCGTATTTGCCCAATTTATCACTGGCAACATCGCTGAGGTGACCGAATTTGTCACTGGCGGCATCTCCGAGCTGGTCTAACTTATCGCTGGCGGCATCTCCGAACTGGCCCAACTTGTCACCGGCCGCATCACTCAACTGGTCGAGCTTGTCGCTGGCCGCATCGGCGGCTTCCTGAAATTTGGTCCGAGCCTCCTCATGGCTCTCGATGGAAAGGTCGTCCATGAGCATGATCGTCTTGAGATTAGGGAAATTATCGCTTTCGACTTTATGCATGTATCGTCTGGAGGCAACCACCACCATGGCTTCGGAATGTCTGATAATGTGATGCACTGCGCTGTAGTGAAATTCTTGCAGGATGGGAATGGCAATGGCACCCATGGACGTGATCGCAAAATAGGTCACAGCCCAGTTCGGCATGTTCTCGCCAATGAGCGCCACCTTGTCTCCGGGCTTGACGCCCGCTTCCTGAAACACGGTTCCAAGATCGCGCACTAGCTCAAGAAACCTGACATAGGATATCGGCTCTCCTCCAACAAAACTCAACGCTGTCCGCTGCGGAAATTTCCCAACACTGGTCTCAAGCACATCTTTCAAAGTCTTAATCTGATCGCTCACGCAGTCCTCCCATTTACTTGCGCAACCATATGGTGCTTCAAACGAATATCATGTTACGGAAATGGGTCAAGTGTATCGAGCTGTTGAAAATCCCGCTTTTCAGGCTCTTTCAGGATTCAAATGTCAGGCGTGAGTGGAGAGACGGGACTGAAGCGTATTCTTGATATGTGAGGGTTTTGCTTTCTATTCGCAACGATGCACTCGGACCATCTCTCAGGCTGTTCAAAATGGTTTGGCTTTCCATCCACAACGACGCAATCGGACCATTTTCAACAGCCTGCTAGCGGTGAAGTAAAGATAAACGACTAAGAACACTGATTAGATCGGCGAACTCCACTGGTTTTGCCACATAATCATTCATGCCCGCTGTAAGGAACTTTTCCCGGTCCCCTTTCATGGCATGTGCCGTCAAAGCTACTATGGGAATGAAAGACTTGTCACCAAGGGTCTTGTCGCTGCGTATGGTGCGAGTCGCACTGATGCCATCCATGCCGGGCATCTGAATATCCATGAGGATAACGTCGAAATGGTTCCATCGCAAAAGGCCAATGGCCTCTTTGCCATCGGAAGCGGTGGTGACGGTGTGCCCAAGTTTTTCAAGATGCCTGAGCACGGACAGACGATTGACCCGTTCGTCTTCGGCCAAAAGAATACTCAGCGGATCGATACGAACCGACGGGACGATCTGCTCAGCCCGGCCACTCGGAATCGCCAATCCCACATCCATGTTGACGAAAAGATGAATGCTTGTACCAAACTCGGTGCTTTCCAGAAAAATCTCGCCATTCATGAGATCAACCAACCGCTTGACAATACCAAGCCCAAGACCGGTACCGCCATATTGGCGAGTGTATGAGCCATCGGCCTGAGAAAAGGCGTTGAACACCGACTGGACCATGTCGTCCGGGATACCTATGCCGGTATCGGTCACCATGATAAACAGTCGTGTTTCATGCCCCGACTCCTTGGAAAGAACCACCCAGGACTCAACAGTAACCTCACCTGACGGCGTGAACTTGACCGCATTGCCAACCAGATTGAACAGAATTTGCCGCACGCGTGCTTCGTCACCCATCAATACGGGAGGAAGGGTATCGTCGGTCTTCACAACCATGGATAATCCCTTTTCTGCGGCCTGCACCGTGAAGTTGTCCAGCACATCCTGTACAACTTGTCTGAAGTCAAACGGCTCACTCTCCAGGAGGAGCATTCCAGCCTCCATCTTGGAAAAATCAAGAACATCGTTGATCACCCGGAGCAGGCTGCGCCCAGAGGTCAAAGCTGTTTTAACATACTCATGCTGCTCTTCATCAAGCTCTGTCCCGCCCACCAGTTGCAGCATGCCGAACATACCGTTGAGTGGTGTCCTGATCTCGTGACTCATATTCGCCAGGAACTCACTTTTGGACCGACTGGATGATTCCGCCGCAACCTTGGCCGAGACCAGTTGTTGCTCGACCAGTTTGCGTTCTTCCTCGACCCGGATAGCCGATGAAATGATGCCAAAAAGCTTTTCATCGCTCTCCGTTGGGGCGAACGCACTACAAAACAAAACGCACAGGACACCGACCGGCTTTCTCTCCATCCTGACGATTTGCCCGACATAGGTTTTTGCGCCCAGCAGTCTGACATTGGGGTCGGTCTCGAAAAAAGATGTCTGAGGCAGATTCTCCACAACATGAAGCCCGCTGCCTTTCCGCCCTATGATATCATGAGATATTTGCCCTTTGGTGATGCAATCCGCATCAGACTTCCCCGCAATACTCCGGTCACCCGATTTTCCAAATTTCGACGGTCCGGAAAGATAGTAGAAAGAAGCGCACCCTCCCAGAATATCTCCTACCAACTCTGTCAGGTCGGAAATATTCGAGTCGGCATCTACCCCAAAATTGAGCACGCATTCGTTGATACGAGCCAAACGATCTTCACCCTGCTTGCGCTCGGTGATATCCACCACAGTGATGAGGTCGTGGCGTTTATCCTGAATATACAAGGCACTGATGAACAACTCGACATCGCGCACCAGACCGCTGGCCAACCTGTGACAGGTCACGACCTGACTCCGTCCCTGTTCAATTTCGATAAAGATGGCATTGGCTTTCGTCAACGGCTCGGCACTGATATCATAGACCGCCATGCCCAAAAGGTCACCGGCCAGGTATCCGTAATACATCTCCGCCGCCGGATTCACTTCAACGATTTCCAAAGTATTACTTTTGATGAGAAACTGGGGAAGCTGATTGTCGGTAAACATGGCCCGATGTCTCTCAACACTCTCCCACAGGGCTACCTGCGCCCTCTTCCGCACCCGCTTTTCTTCTCTGAGGGCTTTGCCCTGACGACTGACTTCCGAAGATGTGGCAAAGAGTTTGCGTCCAAGCCAGATGGTGACGGCAACGAGTACGGCAAGCAGTCCCATTCCTCCCCAGAAATAAGAGGAACGCAATAACGAAGACATTCTGAGAACAGGGGTTAACCACTTCTTCAAACTGATGTAGTAAGCAGATTTCCCGTCCGCTTTAAGCTCACCAAATTGTTTATCAAGAAGTGAAAGAAAATTGCTATCAGCCAATTTGGAAGCGGCAAAACGAATACTTACCGGATTGAAAAGTATGGGTGTTGTCTCAATGCCAAGTCCTTCCAGATGGCGCAAACCAAAAAGCCTGTTCGCGATACCCGCATCGACTGAACCATCCCCGACCGCCTTCAGAACATCCCCGTATGTTTCAAATTCCAAAAGCGTCAGTCCTATTCCAAGGCTGCCCGCAAGACTCTTGAACGCTTCGGCATGATGGTCGCCCCGAACTATGCCGACACGCCGTCCACCAAGATCCTGCACATCCTCGACTTCTGCATCTGTGACATAGACCGCGCCCCAATCAGCGATAATTGAATTACCGGAAAAAACAAACTCATCCGTAAGGCCGTAATTGAAAGGCAGAGCGGCAAGGATATCAACCTTTCCATTGCGCAACCAATCCAAACATTCAAGCCTGGAACCGTGGATAAATGCCATCTGCCAGTTGTTTTTCTGGGCAATGGCCCGAAGGATATCTATGGAAAGTCCCTGACCGACACCATCGCCATCAAGGTATGAAATAGGGATGTCTTCACTAAAGCCGATTTTGATCTGGCCTCCTGCATGCGCCAAGCCAGCCAAGGCAAAACAAGACAGAACGACAAGAAGTACAAAAAAGTGCTTCACCAATCCCCTCCAAAAATATTTTTGAAACAGAATACTATGTAGCTGATTTTGCAAGATAACTGCAAACACAGTAAAAATCCATTATATAATAATGTTTCCCGAGCTGCATTAAAACCAGGCAATCAAATAGACCATGAATCTAATTGGAGGGAATACATTTTAAAAAGCTTTATCTACGGCTTTTACCGCATGGACATGGCAGGTGTCGAGAATCGGAACCGAAGTATCTCCGGAACGAACGAGCAAACCGATTTCCGTGCAGCCCAAGATCACGACCTGAGCACCCTGTTTGGTAAGATCGCCAATGATCCGCAGGTATTCGGCTCTGGATTCATCGCTTAAAAGCCCTTTGCACAATTCATCAAAAATGACGCGGTCAACCGTTGCCCGGTCATCGGCTTCAGGTATGACAACCTCAAAACCATGCTCCATCAGGCGGCCTTTGTAAAAGTCCCTTTCCATGGTGAAACTCGTGCCAAGCAGACCCACTTTGGTCATGCCCATCTTCCTGACCGCATCAGCCGTGGCGTCCACTATGTGCAACACCGGGATTGAGACAGCCGCCTCGATTTGCGGTGCCACCATGTGCATGGTGTTGGTGCCAATGACAATCATGTCCGCCCCTGATTTTTCAAGGGTCTTTGCATGCTCGGCCAAGGTCGCGCCCACTGCATCCCACCGGTCCGCCAACATATGACTGCGAAGGACCGCAAAATCCACGCTGAGCATGAGTATTCTGGCAGAATGCAATCCGCCGAGCCTGTTCCTCACTTCCTCATTCATGACCCGGTAATACTCTGCCGAGGATTCCCAGCTCATGCCGCCAAGCAAACCTATGACTTTCATGACACCACTCCGTTATCCAAAAAAATACCGCCCGGCAGCCACAAGTCCCATGCCCAGTGCGACCGTTCCGAAGAAATTTTTGGTGCGCCATGCCAGCAGAAAGGCTGGAATGGATGCCCACAAAAAGAAATTATCCAGCGAGAAATCAAAGGCCGCGTCCTTGAGCAGCAGGGCCGGAAAAAGCATGGCCGAGAGCACAGCGGTTGGCACGAACGATAGCCAGCGCACCATGGGTTCAGGCAGAGTGCGCGATGCCAGAAGCAGCACGGGAACGGCGCGCGGAATATAGGTCACCAGAGTCATGCCGACTATGGTCAGAAAGACTATTTTTTCATCCATGATTCAACCCCCGCGCCAAATGTTGCGCCCAATATGGTGGCAATAATCACGCTCCATTGATCCGCTCCGGCCTGGATAAGCGCGATGGAGACAAGGCCGGTAAAACCAGCCACGAAAATGTGCAATCCGTTTTTCACCTGCATGGCCAGCAGGGCGATAAACATGGCTGACAATGCGTAATCAAGACCAAGGGGTTTGACATCTGGGATGGCTGAGCCGGTCAAAAACCCCAGCCAGGATGCCAGAATCCAGGTTATGTGGGCTATGCCGTTGATCATGAACGACTGAGGTCGGTTCTTGTCTCCCCCTGCAAAACGCGTCGAGTGCAAGGCAAATGATTCATCCGTGATTTCATAGGCAAACAAGGCCATCTGCCATTTTTTCCATGACCTGAGATCCTGGGACAAGGCTGCGGTCATGAGCAGGTGCCGCAGGTTGACCACAAAGGTAGTGGCAATGATCGACAATGGCGGCACACCGGCGGCGAACATTGCCACTGCAATGAGCTGGGCCGACCCGGCAAAGACGATGGTGGACATGAGCACGGTATTGAGCAGGGACAATCCGGTCTTGTGCGCCAAAACACCAAAAGCAGCCCCCACCGGCACATATCCCATAACAATGGGAGCAGCCTGCCTGAATGCGGACAGCCAATTGGAAGGTTCTTTCTCAATCACGGTTCTGAAAGTCATGAATATTTCTCTTATAGCATTTTTCGAACCACGGTCCGATCTGCCCGCGGCAGCTAGTTCTCACGTATTATTCAAAACAGGTTTGCTTGCAAGGTGCAAGCAAAATACTTGAAATATAAGATTTTGTGCCAAACAAAGACCAATCCCAATTTGTCTGGCACAACAGACAAACCATTTTCCGAACCCTGCCAAATAAACCTCTCCGGCACTCTAAAATGCTTTCGCAATCCTGCTCTTTTGGCAGATATGTGTTGACCACACCCCAGGCA
>JAFLJW010000008.1 GCA_022712815.1 Pseudodesulfovibrio sp.
TTAGCAGATTTGGCAGTATCGCCAAATCTGCTAAATGGTGAGTGCTTGTTCTGAACAATCCTTTAAAGATGGATCTGGTCAGGAATGACCTCTTGTCCGGCTGGCATTTAGGGAAAATGGTAATGTTGCCATTTTCCCTAAATGGCTTTTTTTGTTCATCGTCTATAGTATCAAAAACCTCTATATTTGGTTGTTTTCTATCTTTTAAAAAATCGGGATTTACTTTTTCTTCGGATAAGAAAAACTCTTTCCAAGATTCTGGCCTTTTTTTATCCATAAATCATTCCCCTATTCTGCTGTTTCCAAGGCCATTAATTTTTTAAGGCTTGTTTTTACTGACTCCTGATCTTTGGCAGCAAGGCCACCAATCTTTTTAATGATAAGGCGGCTATCCAAAGTAAACAATTTCATCCGAACCTTAGAAGGGGCAGGAAGACCGGTTTTTTTGATACTGCCTATTTCCGCATCAAGCGGCCAATCAAGATTTTTAGAACTGGTTATCATAGCCATAACGCAATTTTGAGTTTCGTCATTAAATTGAGCATGGTCTGATAACACCAAAGCCGGCCGTCTTTTATCCGTATTTTGGTCAGTAAATGGAAAAGGAACCACCACAACATCAAACATTTTATAATTCACAATATGCCTCTTCATCGTTTTTGGATGACCATTCAGAAAGTGTGCCCTCAATAGCTTTGGCAAATTCAAAATCTATTGGTGTTGCTTTACGAATCACAACCCTTTTGTTTTCTTCGACTTCAAACGCCACTGAGTCACCAGGGCGAAGCCCTAATAGTTTTCTTATCTTTCCGGGTATGGTGGCTTGGCTTTTGGTGGTCAGTTTACTTGTATTAATTGCGAGTTTCATATTTGACTCCTTTAGTTGTTATTACTGCCCTTATAGTATTACGGTATTACCGTAGTGTCAAGTATAAAGCGGATCAAAAAGGGGCTATTTTCCTTTGGAGAATTCCCCCCGGAATCGGCACAAATCTAAACTGTGGTTTTTTTTTATGCCCTGGCTGTTAAATTTCTGTTTTTTTAGTGTCCTGAAAACAATAGCTTTTTCATCCATATCAATTCTTGAGGGTGAAAGTTCCAAGAAGCCCATTATTTAATTTTTTTTGGGGGTAAAATGAAACACTCTATCCCATTTTGTTTCTTGGAAAAATACCGGTGATTTTAATTATAGATCAGGATATTATCCTTACACTTTTATATTAAACTCCGGCCAAGGTATTGCGATTATAAGAGTTTCATTTTTCGTTGTGGCCAGGAGCAAATACCATGCTCCGGCAATGCCGGTTATTTGGAGATAGAGAATAATGAAAAAATTAACTGATGTGGTGAGGACTATTATTAAATAGTCATGATTTTTCAGGATTTAAAATTCCCCCAACACTTTCCCAGTTAATCCACATTTTCTTCAAAGATATCAAATCACAACATATGGTATCCTGGATCTTTTCATTCACAGGTCGCCAGCTGAAACATAATTGGAGATAATCATCTCCTTCCAAAGAATGCAACAGGAAAAGATAATACAGAGAAATCATTCCCTTGCACAAATTGCCACCGATACCGCTTAAATTCCAATGGGATAATTCATGGAAAAACAGTTGACTTATACCGGACAATTAAATAGCATTCAATAAGTTAGTGGTATTAACACAAATTGCAACCATGTTAAAAAGGGGGACCATGATACTCGATAAGATATCGGAAACACTGCAAAAAGGAGATCCCAAACAGATCGCTGCGCTGATTGAGCAGGCCTTCGATGCCGGCATGACACCGGAAACGGTGCTCAACCAGGGGCTGATTGCTGGCATGGATGTGGTGGGACAAAGATTTGCGGAAGGTTTGATCTATATCCCCCACATGTTATTGGCCGCCAGGGCCATGCACGCGGCCCTGGATATTTTAAAACCATTGCTGGCAGAAAGCGGCAATGTTTCGGCAGGGCGCGTGGTGCTAGGCACTGTTCAGGGAGATCACCACGATATCGGTAAAAACCTTGTATCCACCATGCTTGAGGGCAAGGGGTTTGAGGTGATCGATGTGGGGATAGACGCTCCGCCTGAAAAATTTGTGGCTGCCGTGGATGACACCGTGCAGATCGTGGCCATGAGTGCTCTTTTGTCCACCACAGCCTCCTTTATCGGAGAGACCATCCAGGCCCTGGAAAAAGCCGGGGTGCGTAAAAATGTCAAGATTATGGTCGGCGGCGGTGCCGTCAGTCAACGATTTGCAGACAGCATTGGTGCCGACGCCTATGGTGCCGATGCTGCCACGGCTGCCCTGCTGGCAATGAGACTTGTGGGAAAGGAGGCCGGATGAACGGAAAACTGCGGATTTTAACAGCCCTGGAAATTGGCCAGGCCGACCGTGTACCCCTTTACATCCATGGAATAAATGAGGCTCCCATCATCGGTATCGGTGAGAAAATTACAGAAGGGTTGCCCGGGGTAAAGGAT
>JAFLJW010000359.1 GCA_022712815.1 Pseudodesulfovibrio sp.
CCAGAGACATGGTCGGCGATGGCGAGACGAGCTGGAAAACCCGCCTGGAACGAGCGGACATAGAATGTGAAGCGGTCCTGAAAGGGGCCGGAGAGTACACCCGACTGGTTGATATCTGGCTCAAGCATCTCGACGATGCCATGAAGCGCATGAGCCGCTGCTAGTCAGACCGCTCCCCACAGCCGAATAATCCTGCCAAGTGCCCTTCCCATATTGCCAAGTCTCTCAGACTGGCATTTACAGGCCCGTAACCATACGATAGTCTCCCGACATCAACGGAGAAGATCATGAGCATAGTCATACACACACACGATGGCGGCCAGTTCGCCCTCGAAACCCGCCCCGGCGACACGCTGGCGAGAGCCATCTTCCTGAGCCGCTTGTGGCACGGCGTGCCGCTCTGCTCCGGCCTTGGCAAATGCGGCCTGTGTCGTGTGCGCTATATCTCTGATGCTCCCGAGGCCAACCGCGATGAGTTGAAAAAACTCGGTGAGAAAAATCTGGCTGACGGCTGGCGACTCTCCTGCCTCCACCCGGCAGAGACCTGTGAAATCGAATTGCCCAGGCCGGTCCGCAGCAAAAGGGCCGTGCGCACACTGACTGAAAGAACCGGTGATTTTGCTCTGGCCGTTGATCTCGGCACCACCTCGATTCACTGGACTGCCATGGTGGACGGCGAACCCGTTGCATCGGGGCAGGAACTCAACCCGCAGATGGGCCTTGGCAGCGAGGTCATGTCCCGGCTGGCAGTGGCGAGCACGGCAGAAGGCCGCTTTGTGCTCCGCGCATTGATCACGGACCACCTGACCGAACTGGCAACCACTACCGCTAAGACTCTGGGCGGAAACTGTACCTCGCTGGCCGTATCCGGCAACTCGGCCATGACCTATATCCTGCTCGGCAAGAAACCGGACGATCTGGCAGCCGCGCCCTACACCCTCTCCTATGCGGGCGGCGATGAGAAAAAGATTGGTGCAGGCCTGCCGTCCGCATACATCCCGCCCTTGCTCGCCCCCTTTGTCGGAGCGGACCTGAGCGCGGGGCTGACCGCCATAGAGTACGACTCCGCACCCAAATATCCTTTCCTGCTGGCCGATCTCGGCACCAACGGCGAGTTCATTCTGGCCCTGTCCCCCACCGAGCGCATCTGTGCCAGCGTGCCCATGGGACCGGCTCTGGAAGGTGTCGGCCTATCCTTCGGGCGTACGGCAGGACCGGGTGCCATTACCCAATTCACCCTGACCCCCAAAGGGCTTGAACCAAGATATTTTGATGCTCCCACCAATGACCGCCCGGGAATGACCGGCACCGGCTATCTGTCGCTGACAGCCATCCTGCTCAGACACGGTGTGCTTGACGAATCAGGCCGCTTCGGGCAGGGAAGCACTCCGCTCGCCGCAAAACTGGCCACAAAACTGACGACCATGGCAGACGAGCCGACCTTTGCCATTGCCGAGGACCTGTATCTCCCGGCATCTGATGTTGAGGAAATCCTCAAGGTCAAGGCGGCCTTCAACCTTGCCATGTCCACCTTACTGGAAAAAGCCGGATTCGGTCCGTCCGGGTTGGCGGCCATCCACATTGCAGGCGCACTGGGCGAGCATGTCAGTCTGGATGATCTGGAGACCATCGGTTTCCTGCCGCCGGGTTGCAAGCCCCGGACGACCAAGGCGGGCAATACGTCCCTCAAGGGAACTGAACTGATTTTGACCGACACCGGCGCGCGGGCCTTTGCCGAGACGCTGCCGAGCACCATAACCGCTCTTGATCTGGCCGCCGATGAGACATTCGGCACCCGGTATCTGGAAAGGATGCGATTCACCTATGTCGATTGACCAACTTTTCCCCGACATTACGGAAGATAATCAGGCTGAACTGGAACGATTCGGGGCCGTCCTGAAAAAAGTCTGGCCCCTGAAGAAAAAGCACCGCGACCACCTCAAGTATGACATCAAGGACATGTCGCGCAGCCTGACAAGCGAGAGGTCCGAGCGGCGGCTTGACTACATGACCGATGCCAAATTCCTGTCGCCCTATCTATGCTATTTCCTGCCATGGAATCTCTACCGCATGTCCCGACTCTTCACCGGCATGGAGCTGGATATCCCGGACGGCGGCGAGATTGTGGACACCGGCTCCGGTCCCCTGACCGCGGTCATCGCCCTGTGGATGTCGCGCCCCCACCTGCGCGAACGCAAACTCAATTTCACCTGCATGGACCTGTCCGCCAAGACCATGCAGGCCGGACTAAAACTCTTCAAGGCCGTGGCCGGAGATGATACAAAGTGGCGTATCAAGACGGCCAAGGCATCCTTTACCGACCGCATCAACCGCAAGGCAGACCTGATCATCGTCGCCAACGCCCTCAACGAGCTGGACTGGTCGGGCCGGGTTGCCAGACCGCAGGCCGAAAAGCTGACGCGCCATTTCATCAGATCGACCAAGGAAACCGGCCGGGTCCTGATCGTCGAGACAGGTGTTCGGCTCTCCGGGCGTGTCGTCGCTGAAATGCGCACCCAGATGATCGAGCAGGGATTCAAGCCCATTGCCCCCTGTCCGCACAGTGTGGAATGTCCCATGCCCGCCACCGGCAAGGGAGCGCCATGGTGTCATTTCAATTTCTCGGTCAAGGGCGCACCCAAATGGCTCCAGATGCTTTCC
>JAFLJW010000265.1 GCA_022712815.1 Pseudodesulfovibrio sp.
ACAGGGATAGAGAAAGATAAGCTCCATGCCCGCAGGCTTGACCGGAGTCAGGGGTTTTTTCGATTCAGCCATGATTATCCTTTTTGAACAAGATTTTTACCGGTCATCCGGGCGGGCTGCTCCATGCCCCAGAGAGCAAGGATGGTCGGAGCGATATCGCCGAGTATCCCATCGCTGAGCTTTGCGCCCTCACACCCTTTTTCAATATAAACAAGCGGCACCGGGTTGGTTGAATGCGCCGTATGCGGAGTGCCGTCCGCGGCAATCATCTGCTCGGCATTGCCGTGGTCGGCTGTGAGCAAAATCCGACCACCGGTTTCAAGCACCTTGTCGACAATCCGTCCCACGCAAGAATCCACGGTCACGCAAGCGGCCAGAGTCGCCTCGATGATACCGGTATGCCCGACCATGTCCAGATTGGCGAGATTGCAGACACACAGGTCATACTCACCCCATTTGTCAATGAGGGTATCCGTCACTTCGTCAGCACTCATCTGCGGTTTTTCATCGTAGGTGGCGACATCACGCGGTGACGAGATCATGACTCTGTCCTCGCCATCAAAAGGCTCTTCCCGTCCGCAATTGAGGAAATAGGTCACGTGGGCATATTTTTCTGTCTCGGCAATGCGGAGCTGCTTCATGCCCTGCCCGGAAAGAGTCTCGCCGAGTGTCCCTTCATAGCTCTCCGGCCCAAAGGCATTGGGGAGAGGAAAAGAACTCTCGTACTGGGTCATGGTCGAAAACCCGGCCAGTTTCGGCACGGCACGGCGTTCAAATTCATTGAAATCAGCTTCAAAAATGGCCCGGCTGATCTGACGCGCCCGGTCAGCACGGAAATTGAAGAAAAACAGCCCGTCGCCATCACCAATCCGGCCATCGACACCAGCAACAATGCCCGGCTTGACGAACTCATCCGTCTCACCCGCATCATAAGCGGCCTGAATACCGACCAGAGGATCGACCATGGCAACGCCATCACCGTCCACAAGAGCCTTGTAAGCAACTTCATTGCGCTCAAAGTGCTTGTCACGATCCATGGCCCAGTAGCGGCCACTGACAGTTGCCACCTGACCAATGCCGATCTCGTCCATCTTTGCCATCAGTTGCCGGGTATATTCCAGCCCACTGGAAGGCGGCGTGTCACGTCCGTCCAGAAAAACGTGAACAAAAACATCTTCAAGCCCTTCCATCCTGGCCATTTCGAGCAAGGCATAAATATGATTCTGATGACTGTGAACACCGCCATCTGACACAAGGCCCATGAGGTGCAATCGCCCGCTCCCGACCTTGGTCTTGGCCATCAAGTCAATGAGGGCAGCATTTCGAGAGAATGTACCGTCCTCGATGGCAATGTCGATACGGGTCATGTCCTGATAGATAATCCGACCGCCGCCGATGTTCATGTGGCCGACCTCGGAATTGCCCATGAAGCCGTCAGGCAGACCAACGGCGCGTCCTGAACAGGCCAGACTGGTATGTGGGTACTTGACCAGCAAACCGTCAAGATACGGCGTCACGGCATTGCGAACGCAATTGCCTTCGCTTTTCGGCCCAATGCCCCATCCATCCAGAATCAACAGCAATGTTTTAATCGGCTCGGCCATCCCATTCTCCAGACATTAACTCTTCAATTCAATTCGAGGAGCTTCGGACCACATACCTTCGATATTGTAGAACTCACGAAGCTCACTCAGAAAAACATGAACCAAAACGTCATTGAGATCGACAAGCACCCATTCGCCGGTTTTCTGCCCTTCGATGGACAGGAACTCGATCTTGTTCTCAGCGGCCATGTCCAGAACAAAATCAGCCAGCGCCTTGGCGTGTTTCACACCGCGAGCCGAAACGATAATGGTCATATCCGTCACCGAACTCAACGTGGCAACGTCCATGATGACAATGTCCTCGCCTTGCTTCTCGTACAGCCATTCGGCCACAAGCAATGCTTTTTCTTTACTCGACATATCTTTGAATTTCTTTTCTTTATTCAACAAACTATTCCTCATTTTGGTTATTCCCAATCACTGATAGGAAATCTATTCATTCTTTGGGTACATGGCAACAAGCAACTCATCCAAGCCGCGCTTGGGTACGTGATGTTTCCCGTCCGTGCCGCGCCAATACTCGATTTTCCCGTCAGAGGGAAGGGGTTCAATCAGAACCTCCTCGGCAGGCACACCGAGCGCAAGCACCATAAGCACCTCAAAATTCTCCGGGATATCAAAAATCTTCGTCAGCTTCTTCCGATTCACCGTAGCGATAATACATCCGCCATACCCTTTTTCCACGGCTCCGAGCATCAAGGTCTGGCAGACAATACCATGATCGCAGCCCGCAGAGTCGGATATATCTTTATCAAGCATTACAATGATATATCCTGTTGGCCGCTGTCCCTCGGCTGGCCCGGACCAGTCCTTCAGATACCCGGCCCACCCAAGCAGGGGAAAAACCTCGTCGCATAGTTTCATGTCCGCGCAAACAATATACTTGAGCGGCTGCTTGTTCATACCGGATGGCACAAACCGCGCAAGATCCACCAGTTCCACCAATGTTTCCACATCCATGGGTCTGGACTGATCAAATTTGCGCCGCGTCCGATTCTGCGTAACCAATTCCTTGAAATTCATGTCGCCTCCAAATCGTTTAAGGCCCATATCTAAAGGACTTTTCCCCAACCTGCAACGTGCGCTCAACCTCCCTGCCGATTCAAACCCCAATCATATTTCAAATACCGCACGCGGGGTTTCCTGTCATCCTTTCCCAGAGCTTCAAGCCCGTTTTCAAGTTCGCCTCTGGCATACCCCGTGAACCAACCCACGAAATCATCCGGGAAGTCCTCGGAATACCATCTGAATAGCTTGCTGACATAAAGCGTTGTTCCATCAAGGTAATTGTTTTTCCCGTCATTGATGAAGGCGATGGCCGCCTGTTCCAACTGCGCATCAACGGTCTCTACTGCAAAGGGGACAGGGAGAAGCGGCGGACAACTGATGGCCGAACAATTGAATGCGAAATGCACGCGATTATCCTTGAAGCGGGGGCGTACTATATCATGCTCAATATGATCGAGCGTCACCATTTCACCACCCAGCTTCACCACTTTCAGCTTCCACGGCGAGGAGAAAAACGACCCGATATCCTTGATGCTTTCCACTGGATAATTGTCAATAATGATCTGCAAGGTAGCGGCATTATAGAGATTGATATAAAATGCTAATTGCTCGTCACGGGATAATCCATCCGGCGCAACGTCTCCCATCATATCAAGATACTCGTCCAGTAAGGTGCGATGCGCCTTGAGGTCGGCGTAATCCACGAACCCGTCACTGACGTACTTTTCAAGGACCTTTGCATATAATGAATTGTCCACACCTGCACCAACCAATGCCGGAAACAGCAAAACAACAAGCGAGATCATGATTGATACTGCAAAACGCATGGTTACTCCTTTGCTGTCACGTATCACAGCACCACCAAAAAGGCCCGGAAAAACCATCAAGACACTCATCCATACAGTATAAGCTCTTGACGCAGAATGGAACATCGGGCAATCTTTCGGCTATGAAAATGCTACTATCCCCGCGCACTTTCCACTTTACGAACCTGGACTGAAAAACTCGTGAAGTAAGACTGGCGGAGTAACGCCGACACAAACCACGGGCTTCCATAACCGTGGTTTTTCATTCCGATCAAATTGGCCGATTCAGGCCGCCCAAGGAGGAGCAAGGCATGATTTACGATGTGAAAAACGAAACTCTCCCCAGAGAGGAGTTAGAAAAACTCCAGTTAAAACGACTTCAGGCTCTGTGCGAACGTGTGTACGCCAATGTCCCGTTCTACAAGAAAAAATTCGACGAGAAAGGAGTCAAACCCTCTGACATCAAGAGTCTCAAAGACATCACCCTGCTCCCCTTCACCAAGAAGCAGGATCTGCGCGACCAATACCCCTTCGGGCTTTTCTCGGTTCCAAAGGACCAGATCGTGCGCATCCATTCCTCGTCCGGCACCACCGGCACTGCCACAGTGGTCGGCTATACCAAACGTGATATCGAAAACTGGGGCGAACTCATGGCCCGCTCATACGTTGCCGCGGGCGCGTCCGCCAGCGACACCATCCACAACGCCTACGGCTACGGCCTGTTCACCGGCGGCCTCGGTGCGCACTACGGCGGCGAAGCTCTCGGCGCAACCATAGTCCCGATTTCCGGCGGAGCCACTCGCAGGCAGGTCGTGCTGCTGAAAGATTTTGCAGCCGATGTCATCTGCTGCACTCCATCATACGCCCTGTTTCTGGCCGAAACCGGCGTTGAAATGGGCATCGACATCAAGAAGCTTCCGCTTCGTATCGGCATCTTCGGAGCCGAACCGTGGACCAATGAGATGCGCCTTGAGATCGAAAAAAAGCTCGGCATCAAGGCCATCGACATCTACGGACTCTCCGAGGTCATGGGACCCGGTGTGGCCATCGAGTGTGAAGTGGCTCAGGACGGCCTGCACATTCAGGAAGATCATTTTCTGGCCGAGACCATCAACCCCGATACCGGCGAGCCGGTCGCTCCGGGCGAGGAAGGCGAACTGGTCTTCACCACCCTGACCAAGGAAGGCATCCCGCTCATCCGTTACCGCACCCGCGACCTGACCACGCTCAATACCACGCCGTGCATATGTGGCCGCACCACAGCCCGCATGAAGCGCGTCACCGGTCGTTCCGATGACATGCTGATCATTCGCGGTGTCAACGTCTTCCCGTCCCAGATCGAATCGATCCTTATTGAGACCGAAGGCCTCAGCCCGCATTACCAGCTGATCGTCGACCGCCACGGCAATCTCGATTCTCTGGAAGTTCAGGTCGAAGTCAACGAGTCCATGTTCTCTGACGAGATCAAGGATTTACAGCGCGTTGAATCAAAGGTAATGAAGAACATCAAGGAATTCCTCGGCGTCACCGCCAAGGTCAAGCTGGTCGAACCCAAGAGCATCGAACGCTCCATTGGCAAA
>JAFLJW010000300.1 GCA_022712815.1 Pseudodesulfovibrio sp.
ATGAAAATAGGCCGCAATTTCGCCAAGGTGAAACGCGCGCTGGCCCAGGCCGGGCTAACCCCACGCGCCTGGTTGGTGGAATACGCGGCCCAGTCCGAGCAAAGTGTTACAAAGCTAAGTGAGGTCGGCGACCGTATAGCGCCCTATTTCTCGATCATCATCGTCCATGGCCAAGGGCGACGCCCATGAACAGTAAAATGAGTGGGTGGCTGAAAATCGTCGGATTAGGCCCAGGGGATGAGGCAATGATCACCCCCGAAGTCTCGCAAGCCTTGATGCAGGCCACGGATATCGTTGGCTATATCCCTTACGTCTCACGCATTCCGGCGCGCGACGGGCTGACCCAACACCCTTCGGACAACCGGGTGCGGTTCGTCGGTTGATAGCGTTGATGAAGTCTACAATGCACGTATGGCCACACTTTCCGAAGAACAACAGGACTGGGCCAGAGAATATTATGATTTTTGGGAAGCAGAACAGAAGCCGCTTGAATCGGCAATGATTAAGTCAGACCTGGCCGAAGTAGAACTCAAACAACCAATTCAGGAAGCTTTCTACAAGCAGAGCGCAGGCATTAACCCTGAAACAAAAGCTGCCCAAGCCGGGGCAGATGTTCAGCATTCATATGACGGCATGTCCAAGCAGCTTATCCGTGATTCATCCCGGTTGGGTATCAACCCCTATTCAGGAAAAATGGCATCGGCCATGACCTCGATGGGCAACCAAAAGGTAAAGGATCAAGCCGGGGCTATGAATGTGGCAAGAGACAAGGCGAGTGACGACAACTATAAACGCCTGGCAACCGCCATGGGCATGAGTGCCGGAGGTTAAGCATGTATCGCGTACAAAGCAACGCAAATAGGGCCACCAATCAGATGCAGGGCGCGGCAGGGACTCTTTCTGCCATGACGAAAAAACGGGAAGTGAAAACCGAAAAGCCTGAAATGGGTATCGGTGAGATGGCCATGCAGGGTGTTGGCATGACCATGCTGGGCTTGGAAATCTCCGAGAATGACTTTGTGAAGGGCCTTTTCGAGGGCTCTCCTGAAAGTGTCGGGCAAGACCCGGCGATAAAAGAAGGTTTGTTTGAGGTGAAAGATGAGCTCGCGCTGGAAGACTCTCTCGCTACAGATGAGATCGCCCAATCTGCCGGGTACGAACCTGTTACAGCCGAGGTCCAAGCCCCAACGCCGACATCAGCTATTAATTCGGCTCCTTCCGCAATGCCCCCTGGCGTAGGCACAGGCGCGGCACAACCTGTTACAAACTCCATCACCGGGATTCCCGGAGCATATGATGTGTCGGCCCTTGGCGGGACCATGTCGGACGTTGGCGGTGGAGTCCTTCCGGCGGCGACATCCTCGTTGGAAGCCGCTCCAACCATTGTAGCCGCAGAAACTGGAATTCAAGCCGGGACCGGGGCTGCCGTAGCTGGCGGAACCGTAGCGACTACAACAGGAGGGGCCGCTGTAACTGGTGGATTGGTTGCAGGCGGAACAACAGCAGCGACCGGTGCAGCGGCAGGAACGGCCATTGGTGCCGGTGCAGCAGGCGGTGCAATGGCAGGAACGGCAGCCACGACGGCAGCCACGACCGCAGCCGGTGGGGTGGCGGGGGCTGGTGCAGGCGCAGCCGGTGGAGCACAAGCCGGTTCTGCCGCTGGCCCTTGGGGTGCGGCGGCAGGAGCGGCAATCGGGCTTATCGGTTCATATCTCTTCGCATAAAGGAGCAATACAATGGATCAATACGGAAACCCTTCGATGATGGATTATATGCTTTTGACCAAAGGTATTTCTGCCATGAATGCCAACCAGAAGGCAGGACGATACGAAGATGCACGTGAAGGCCTGATTGAACAGCATGGTTCTGTTCAGAGTGTTGTCGAGAATGCAGACCCCAACTCGCTCAATCAGTACCAGTTGGATGCATATAAAGGTTTTGCTCAAAATTACAACAGCGCGATGGATAGCAAAAGCAAAGTAGAGGTCAATGCAGAGAAAAGAAATATAATGGCAGGAATCAAGCAGACCGGTGATCCGTTTGCCTACATGAAAACATATTCGGCGGATACGGTGGCAAAGCTGATAGCAGCTAAGGATACCCGTGAACTTTTTTCCCAAGATTCGACATTTCAGAAGACTCTATATGAAAACAGGAAACAGATTGCAGATGCAAAAAGTAAAGAGGTGTTTGATGCTCTGAAGGTATCCGAAGAATCGTTAGCTAGAGGCGATTTGAGAACTGCGGGGCGTATCCTTGAAGGAGCGAGTAAAACCGCATTGACTCGAAGCAAATTCCAGTTTGATGAAAAAGCTGGTAATTTCCACCGTTTTCATTGGTCAAGAGAAAAAGGGTGGGTAGATACAGGTGAACGTTTAACCGTACAAGAGGGTTGGAAGTTTTTACGGGAAAAGGGTGAAAAAGGCCTTTCACAGCATTTTGTGACTGAAATGAAAACGACAAGTCAATTTAATCGCGACAATATAAGCAATGGTGGACGGCAAGGCGTTGGTAAAAATGGGGAAAAGTACAATATATTTTCGCAAATAATAACCGACGAAAACGGACTGAATTTGCAGCACGAAATGGTTTATGACGGGAACAATCTTGTTGGAGTCATTCCGACTACGGAGTTGCAACAGCACGGCATCACCTTCCGCAATACGGATCAGGAGAAGGCACAGCTTGAACTTGACAAGGGTAATCAGGCTATTGCGACATCCAAAGCGCGAGAAAGAGCGTACAACTCTTCTGCAATGACCAAAAAAGATGAAACACAGCGCAAACACTTGCTGGACGCTTTTTCGAATACCGCCAAGATGCTCAAAAGTGTGAAGGACGGCAACGGCAATACTTTTAATTTTGTTGATGCTGACGCTCTTGAAAGTATGTCGCCAGAACAAAGAAAGCCATTCATTCAAAAAGCAGTCGAAATTGCTCAGAATGAACAATACGACCATATTACTCGCAGCACCGCGCAGACATATTTCACGATTGCGGAGAAGCTTGGATATTATCAACCACAAACATCGGAAGAGGCCGCATACAAGCAGTTTGAAAAGTTGGTCAAGAACGGCAAAGGAACTCGTGAAGAGCGAATTGCAAATGCAAAAGAGCAGATGGGAGTAACAGCCAGTTCCGTTCAAACACCTTCCGCAATGGTACCAACTGTACAAAGCCCGCGAGTCACTCCGCCAACCCAATCAGCTATGACCACTTCATCTGTTCAAGTTGCTGCGAATACGCCAGTCAGTGATAGCCCCTTTGCCGCATACAAAGGCAGGGCCATAATAGATAAAAACGGAACGATATGGGCTAAGGATAAAACCGGACAACCTCGCAGGCTTATGCGCAAGCCTCCTCAGAAGATCAGGGATGGTCAAGGGCAACTGAGAAATAATCCGAAGTATCGCGCTTATCTTGAAGCTCTGCGCGAACTCGGCATTTCAGACCAGGCCGGGACTCAATTAGCAAACCAGTAGCTACGAAAGAGGAAGAGCGATATGGACGGCTTACTCGACAAGTTTGAAGCGCGTTATTATGAAGAAAATGGGGCAGAATTATCCTATGCCGAAGGAGGGCCAGACTTTGAATGGCTTGAGAGTGAGTTTGATCGTCGTAATCCAAAATATATTCCTCCTGCGCCGGTAGAACCGACTGACGATCAAAAAGTGCAGGCCTACGTTGACAACTATAATCGGGTGAATTCGAACAGCCCTATTACTGTTGATGACATTCCTGATCGTAGCGGTTTCCTTGGTGGAGCGTCTGAGCTCTTGCATGGCGTAGGTCATGCCGTTGTTGACCAATTTCCTGAAGATGTCGCCAGAATTTATCAAGGTAGCGATGTCAAAATGAATGACGACTCGCTTGCTCAAGAGATTATTGACGAACAGGAACGGGACCGTGGCTCGCGTGTCATGTCCAAACAGATGATTTTGGGCGATGGTCTGAATGAATCTTTGTATCAAGGACCGGCAAGCGTTGCGACAAGCGCGGTTATTGGTACTTCTGGTGCTGTCATTGGTGGAGCAGGCGGGGCCGCAGTCGGTTCAGCCGTTCCGGTTGTTGGCACAGCCGCAGGCGGCGCAATCGGCGCAATGGTCGGAGCTTTCTCCACTACAGGTCCGGCCTTCTACCGTATGGCGAAAAACCAGTTTCTTCATGAAATGCTGGACGTTGCCAAGCAGAACAACGTCAATTTGACCCCCGAAGCATGGGAACAAATCAAGCAGGATATTGATTCTGAGGCCACAGAATTCGGTTTGTGGGAAGCGGGGCCGGAGGCTATCTCTCAGGGATTGACCGCTGGTATGTTCAAGGGCGTTGGTGGAAAGATTTTTGGGAAGGTTCCTGGGTTTGCAGGGATTACAAAAGCTATTTCCAAGCGAGCAATCACCCGCGCAGGCGCGAAACTTAGTGCAGAAATCGCAGAAGAAGAGATTACAGAATACACTACCTATCAAGGGCAGGAAGGTATTCGGCAGGACATGGGCTTGAGAAAGGATGCTCCAAGCCTGAACGAATTTATCGACACTCAGGCCGGGCCGGTTGCAGTTGGTTCCGTTTTGCAGATGGGTGTTCACAAGGTCGGCAGCTCTGCCATGGACCTTCTGTCCGGCAAAAAAGAGGTGGCCATCAATGAGTCAGAGAATGAGGTGGAAGGAAACGATTGGCTCACAGGGAAGACATCAACGGGATCACAGGCTGTTAGCGCAATGGGCGTTGGTCTTCCTACAGGAGTATTAAGCTATGATGAGCATGAGCTAAACAAAGAGATTAATAGACGTGGCGAGTTCATGCAATCTCATGGTCCGCTCGATGCCAATAGTGAGATGGACCTGTTGAATCCTGATGTGACGCAACAACGGGCAGAAGTTTCTCCATCCGAAATGGACGCAGAGTTTTCCGCAATGAACAGTGCCGGTGAGGGGATGTTTACCGGACATCCCGGATATGCTCCCACCGTGCAGGAAATCAAGCGACAGGACTTTGAGCAGGCTTTGGAAACTTATCAGGGTGAGACTCAGCGCAATATGGATGGCAAGGTTCAAGAGGCCAGAGCCCGTGGAGAACTTCCGGCCACGCCTTTTGAGAATGTATCTGCCATGAATCCTACCATGCCTGGTATGGATGTCGTTGAAGAGGCTCAAGTCGAAGAGGTACAACCGGTTGTGACCTCCACAGTCGTGGCACAGGCGAACGAAGCCGCAACTTCCGGGCCGAACCACACCCCGAAGCCCTCCGAAGCCCAGATTGAGGCGGGGAACTATAAGCTCGGTCATGTCCGCGCCATGGGCCTTGATATCTCCATTGAGAATCCCGCAGGCTCCGAGCGGTCAGGTACGGACAACAGCGGCAAGAAATGGTCTGTCCAGATGCAGCACCATTACGGCTATATCAAGGGGACTGAGGGCAAGGACAAGGATCATCTTGACCTGTTCCTGAAGAATGGTGTTGAAACGCAGGACATTGAGAGCAAGCCCGTTTTTGTGGTCGATCAAATCAACGAAGATGGCACGTTCGATGAGCACAAGATACTCGCAGGGTTCGACAACGAACAGGATGCCACAGATGGCTACCTTTCCAATTATGAGGAAGGCTGGCAGGGACTCGGCGCAATCACGGAAATGAGCGCGGAAGAGTTCAAGACGTGGACAAAGGGCAAGACAACCAAGCCGGTTGCATATGTGAAGCCCTACCAGGTCGCACCGAATGTGAATACGGAAGGTGTAAATATCAAGTCTGAGGGCAAGGCATATACCGAGAAAGGTCTACGTCTCCGTATTGTGAGTTTGCTCAAGCAGGGCATCAATGCCGAAGCTGTTCAGCTTGATGAGGCAGGCAAGGAATGGGGGTGGAGAGAGGTCGAGGATGAAGGCCCGGTACTGGATCAGGATGCGGAGACAAGCATCAAAGGAAAAATGCTCGCAGCCGTTCCAAGCCGTGACTATGATGCACTTGTGGAGTATAGTGATACTCTCATTGACGATGAAGGCTTTTCGGTTGACGATGTGTATAACGTCATAGGTCAGATAGATGAGGAAAAGAGCAATGTTAGAACTGCCGAAGAAACTGGAAGACTTCAAGACTCTTCTACTGAAAGAAGTCCCGAACTTGACGCCGAAAGGGGAGCAACAAGTGTTGCGCAGGATCAGGGCGGAAGTACCGAAGGAAGACCGAGGGACATGGCTCCGACTTCTGGTAGCGGTGAAGAAGAATCACACGGCGAAGAAGAATCACATGTTGAAGAATTCGAAAAAGAATTAAGGGCTGAAACCCTACAGGAAGATGGCAGCTACGATACTAAATCCGGGGTAATCGACGCTATTGTTCCATTTCACCAAGTTACCCGCCTAGAGGTTGAGGACGTAATTGCGTCTCTCAACGCAGAAACCCGCCAACTAGCCAAAGAAACGGAACAGTCCGAACTCACCAACGAAGATGTAGACAGTCAGGTCATTGAGCACGTCATGGGACGGCTTGATGGTAAGTCTCTGCACGATTGGCCTGGTGCGTACAAAGAACTTTCCAAGAAATTCGGCCAGCGTTTTTTCTTGCAGAAGAGCAAGGGCGGTCAAGCTGTAGACGAATTGCAAGATGAGCTTCGCAGCCGTGGTTTTCTTTCTTCTGATGAAGAACTCATTGAATATATGAAGGCCGCGAAGGGCGTTGTTGAGCACCGGGAAAGCCGAGGTGTTACTGAGTCTCGGCCTACTCCGAAGGGGGAGACACCGCAAGCAGACGATGACCCGGAAACGGTTTTCAATCGTGATCCTGAACGTTCTCTCTACCATTTGGCTGACGAGCAACTTGACGCTGTGGGTAAAGCCCTTGGCACCCGTCGCGGGAAGAAAAGCAAGATCGGGTTTATTGAGTCCCTGCCTGGCGGCATCAAGGAAAAGCGCGAAGCGTATCTGTCGGTTGTGTCTGGCAAGGAATCCCAGGCGGAGAGTAAAAAACTAGATTCGCAGAAACAGCCACTATATTCCCTATGGGAAGAAGTAACAGGCGGGGGCAAGTCCCGTGAATACCTTATTTGGGCGAAGCGACAGAACGAAGAATACCAAGACAAGACGGGTGATGCCCCGGCAGTCAGTCTGGATTATCGAAACGACAACGGATACCATGTCCGTCTTCGTCAATGGATTCGTGACAAGGTAAAAAAGCGGACAAAGTCCGAAGAAAAAACGGTCGAATCATTCACTCTTCCTGAAGGTGCCTACACGCACGAAAGCCATGTCGAATTGATGAAAGCCATGGGTCGTGGGGAAGTTGATCTTGATACCTTCAAGGCCGCATTTGAAAAGGTCATCGTCGGCGAGGGCGACATTAAAGCCGACCTCAAGAAGCTCAAGAAGAAAGAGTTGCTTGGTCTGACATCTTCATTCCACTACCGCATGAGTGACAACAAGGCTACCTTGGTCAGAGCCGCGTATAGCGGAATGATAGATAGGTTCGCACTTGGGCAGCCTATTACTTTTGAAATGTCTATGTCGTATATAAGCAAAGGCAAAGATACCGGGAAGATTGATTCCCTTCGGGAAATGGTCGAATCCACAACCGAAGATGATTTAAAGCGATATGCAGAAAAGTACCAAGCCGACCTTGAAACGTACAAGAAAGAGATTGAGTCCCGGAAGAAGGCTATTGATAATCCAGAGACATTCAAAGAATATCAATTTTTAGTTGACGTTAAGGGCGTTGAAGGCCTTACCCTCGGGCAGCGTATTCAGTGGGATGAACTCCAATCCGAAAAAACAGGTGAGGAAAAAGCCAAAGATAAAGACCAAAAGGCCACGGTCAAGGCCGTTACGTCCGAGGGTGTGTTTTTGGAATTCAAAGGTCAGACAACCCACACCAAGAAGGGACACGATCTCTTTGTTGTTGGCATGGCCGACCGTGTTGACCGCCCTGTATTCAACGAACTCAAAGGCAAAGCCAAGCGGCTTGGCGGGTATTATTCCAGTTACCGAGCAGCTGGTGCAATCCCTGGTTTCCAGTTTATGACTCAGGAAGCGGCAGATAAGTTTATGGAACTCCAAGACGGCGATGTTTCCAAGGCTGATGTTCTTGAGGCCAAGGAAAATAAGTCACAGAACACCGCCGTTACCAAGCTCCGCGACATGGCGGAAAAGATCGAAGAAAAGGCGAATGACTCTCTTGGTCAAGATCGCAAGACCCACACCACGAGATATGCGCGTATGGCGTCCGGTGCCGAGGCTGATGCTCGTACAAATCTTCGCACGGCTCAGACCATGCGGAATATTGCTGACGCAATTGAATCCGGCGCGGCAAAGATGCTATCGGGTCTTCGCACGAAGGTTCAGATTGAAATGCTCGATAGCATGGCCCGCCGTGCCAAGTGGAAATACGACCAAGGTAATGATGTCAGCTATACGAAGAGCAAGGAAACTTCGCCCACACCCGAACATATGAGCGCGGCCAGACTGCCAAGTCTGACATTTATTCAGGGTGTCATTTACGACTTGGCGAAGGATGCCAAAGAAATGGGAGCCAAACGGCTTTCCATGCAGCTTACCACCAGGGCAAAACGGGCGAAAATCAAAGAAGGTCACGACCTTGCTTACAACTTTGTTAATGACGAACACCTTTTGCGTGACCTTCTGACAAAATACCGGGCAGCCGGAGAAAAGTATAAAGGCTGGCAAGTCCGTGACCATGTTGCAGATCGTGACCGCTTGGCGAAGATGGGCATTACCACCGATGCCGAATTACGTGTGTCTCTACGAGAGTATCTGACTCATCGTGGTAAGAAGCTCAAGGCCGATCCGATCAAGACGGCAGAGCGAGCCTTGGCCGGTCGCAAGATTGAGGGATACTTCCCCACACCCAAGGCAACCGTTGAAAAGATGCTGGCTGAGGCCGATATCGAATCCGGTATGAGTGTGTTGGAGCCGAGCGCAGGTAAGGGAAATATCGCGGATCTCATTAGTGAAGAGTATCCCGACGCAGACCTTGAAGCAATTGAGCCTGTTCTGGATCTGAGGACTATCCTTGAATCCAAAGGGCATAGCTTGGTCGGTCGAAACTTCCTGGATCACTCTGGCGAGTATGACCGTATCGTTATGAATCCGCCTTTTGAGAAGAGGCAAGATGTTGAGCACGTGCGGCATGCTTTTGAATTACTCAAGCCTAGTGGCCGCATTGTTGCTATCATGTCCGAAGGTCCGTTCTTTGGAAAAGATAAAGTCGCAACCGAGTTTCGTGAATGGCTCGATGAATTCGGCTGGTCCGAAGAATTGCCTGCCGGATCGTTCAAGAGTTCCGACCGTCCGACCGGTGTTTCTACTCGCATGGTCGTGCTTGATAAGCCTGACGTTTCCAGTAGCGTACAGCCTGAATCTGAGGTACAATCAGAGGCAGTTGATATCAAGGAGAACTCCGATGAAAAAGAAAATATCATTCCCGAAGAAGGAAAGGGACGAGATGGTTCAAAAGGTGATCGAGGGCGACGATCCTATGGCGTTCACAAATCTGATGAAGCGACACGAACAGTCCGGGAATATGGAAAGATACCGGAAAAAGACGCAAGAGGAAATCGCACAGGAATTCCGTACCGAGTAGGTGAGGAAACCAAGGAAGACAAAGCGTGGTATGAAATCCGCGAGTTGTCTGACGTTGTGCCTTCTCACGATCCCACCGACAGCTTCAAACCGAGGAAAGACTACCCGCCCAAGGTTCAGGAGCGTGTCTACCACACAGACAAGGAAGAACAGAGCAAGGTGAAGGGCAATGCCGCCCGGTTCAACCCTGCCTACCTTGTCACCAACAACCCCGATGCCAGCAATGGCGCACCCATCATCACCGAAAACGGCCTTGTCCTTGGCGGCAATGGTCGAACCATGACGCTCCAGATCGTTTACGAGTCCTACCCCCAACACGCTGAAAAATATGTCTCTGAGTTGAGAGACAGTGCTTCGATCTTTGGACTGACCGCCGAAGACGTTGATGGTTTCGATAAACCTGTTTTGGTCCGTGTCGTGGATATGGACGGGGCTACGGCCAAGGAACTCTTGAAGAAGAGCCGTATCTATAATCAGAATGTGACCGGCGGCATGGGCAAGATGGCGCAGAGCGTTTCGCTCGGCAACCTGATCAGCCCTGAGACGTTGAAGGAACTCGCGCTCGACCTGTCCAGATACGGCGATATGACTTTCTCCGAGTATCTAAGCCAGAACGCTTCCCGTCGAATCGTCAAGATGCTTGAAGAAGATGGCGTTTTGGATACTTCGAAGCGTAGCAAGTATTGGGATACTCAATACAATTTACTGAATCATGAAGGCAAAGCGATTGTTATCAACGCCTTCCGTGGACTCGTATTCGAAAATTCAAATACATTGGAGCGGGCTCCTAAGCGAATCGTCAACAAGATGGATCGTATTCTCCCGGCATTAGCGCGGCTGATTCGCAACAAGACCTGGGATATGTCTGGCGTCCTTCACGATGTTCTCGGAATGTTCATCGAGTTTGAACAGGCCAAACGCACAAACTCGGCAATCAAAACCGTTCACGACTATCTGACCAAGTACATGTCCTTGGCTCCCGCCAAAGGCAAAGGGAATCCTGTCGCAGAAGACTGGATGCGGATTATTGACAAAGCCTCGGCCAAGTCCATTGCAGACGGCTTGCACGAATATGCTGATTCCATGCCCAAGGATACCGCAAACGACTACGGCGACAGCTCTGGCTTGCCCGGCATGGGATTGGATGGAATCAAAGACAAAGCTCGTGACAACGAATTGCAGGGGCAGGCAGAAGCCTTCAGCAAGATAACCAAGGAACTGGTTGGCAGCCTAAAAGGTCAAACCATCCAGACAGGCCAGCATCCTACTCTCTTCTCCCGCAGAGAGGGCAAACGGCCCAAGGGCATGAAAAAGAAGTTTGTTGAGGTTGCCGTTGCAAAGTTGCAGAAGGCTGCGAAGAGAGCTCTTTCACTTGAGGTTGTTCAATCCTTTTCTGACCTTCCGCAAAATATTCAGGATGAGTTCAATGCAAGCGGTAGTGGCATACTTGAAGCCGCAAATGATGGGAAGCGGGTCTACATTGTTGCCGACAGCTTGAGTTCCGGCCGCAGGGCGGTTGCGCTCTGGATGCATGAGCAGGGGTTGCATAGCGGACTCAAAGAACTGCTTGGACCTTTTGATTATCGACAGATTCTCAACCAAGTGTATTTGGCCGCAGGGGGCAAGAAAGCCTTCAAGGATATTGCCAAACGGTATGAGTTTGATCTGAATACCAAAGACGGCCAGCGGAAGGCAGCAGAAGAGTATCTTGCCAAGATTGCCGAGAAGGTGAGTGAAGGGCATGCTCTGGAAGGTCGAGAAATCCCGGCATGGCGTAGAGTTGTCAAAGCAATTGCCGCATGGCTTCGTAATATGGGCGTGAAGATAAATCTCACTGATTCGGAAATTGCCTGGATTGTCAATGCTTCTATTAGCAGTACCGTACACGGACCTGATGTGGAACGTGGTGATGTGGGCCAAGGCAGCATGGAACCGGCGGTAGCGTTTGCACTCAACGAAGGAGTTGACCCTAATCAGGAAGTGAGCGTTGTTGATCTGTCTGAAGTTGCACCTTTCAAAATTACCAGCCGGGATGCAAAGCGGTTTGTCAAAATGTGGGAAGGGGTTCCACTTGAAGTCACCAACGGAGCGGATGGGACTTGGAAAGTTTCCTTTCATAAAAAAAAACCGCAACATCCTTTTTGGTCAAGTAACAAGAAAACAGCACACCTTTCTGTCAGGAGACGGTCACTTGCTGCGCTGGACAAAGTTTTACAGGGCGCAGTGCTGATTGAAAGTACACCCAACAGAAAAAAGGCCCAAAAGCCAGGCGTTGAAACTGTTCATAGATTCTATGTGCCGGTTTCAAATGGCGAAACCATGGCTTTGATGCGGATTGTTGCTTTTGAGAAGAAGGGGGAAACGCCTTTGGTAGATGGCGTTGAACTTTATGATGTCATAACGGAACACCCCCAACCGGCAGCCTTGAAAGGCGGAGCGACAGTTGAGGGTGTGCCGCTTGGATCGCCCGGACACCCGAAGGGCCAAGTCGGTGAAGGACGCTCATCCAACACCGTGTTCGATCACAAGCTCAAAATAAATATACGCACTCTATTAGATGGCGTCAAGGATGTGGATGGGACTCCGTATTTTTCCTCCAGGACAGATACGAAGAAAAGTACAGTCAAGTTCTCCCGCGCTGAGGCCACCCCTGAAAGCAGTTATTCTTCAGCACGGGAAGTGATTGCCCGGCTGCAATCCGCACGACAGGGCCGCACGGTTGAGGACATCGCCGCAGACCCCGACCCAATCAACGCAGCGGTGGAAGAGGAACGCGAACGCACAGCCGAAGAAGTTACAGAAGATATCGAACAGACACGTAGTTTTGCAACTCGCCTGTTCCAGTTGCGCGATGAGGGTGTCTACCAAGCCAACCGCAAGACGAACGTCCTGCAACGAAAAATTCAACGCCTCGCCGGAAGCATACGCAAGCACAAAGGTGTGTTTGCGTACTCGGATGTCAAAGACAGCAAAGAAGCCCGTCTACTCGATCAGGCCATGCTTGTGGCGCGTGATGCGCTCGGCACCCCTGAGAAGGCTGAGGAGTTCAGGTCCTGGGCAGATGCAAAGCTGGATGATACCACCACAAGCAACAAGGAAAAAGCCAAGATCAGGAAGCAATTGAAGATTCTTGCCAAGGCTATGAGCTTGAATGGAGAACAGCGTGAGTTCCTTGCGGATGATATTGAAACTGCTTTTAAGAAAGTAGGCGAAAAGGCGAAGACTGAGGGTATAATCCGAGAACTCCGCGATAATTATGTTCGCCGTATTTGGGACATGCCCAAGGGAACAGGGCAAATCTCCGGCACGGCATCGAATCACGGTTTCAAGGTTTTCACCTCTGCCAGCAAACAGCGCACCCTTGAAACGATTCTTGACGGTTGGATGGCCGGGTACGAACTGAAGGTCAATTCTCTGTCCAACTCATTTGACCAGATTGCAACTGAGATTGCAGCCATTGAAGCAAACAAGGCGTTTATTCGCATTGGTCGTGAGATGAAAGATGCTACAGGGCAGTCACTGTTTACCACCAGTAAAGTTGAGGGGTACGAACCTTTGAATGCTTCCGGCTTCTCTGTCTGGACCGTGGCAGGCAACGTCAAGCTGACAAGGGAAGACGGGGATATGGCCCCGTTTGAGCTTGAAGTGAATAACTACGGACAGAAGGTCTACCTGTCTCCGCCAAGTGGCAGAGGCAAGAGTGCAACCGCTTTTGAAAAGAAACAGCTTCAAGCCCCGGCAGAGCTTGCAAAGATGCTCAACAAAATGACCAAGGGCGACAATCTGTTCAATGAGACTCCGGCACTTGATACGCTCCTGCGCCTAAACGCTGGATTTAAAGGTTGGATTCTCTTGTCGAGTTTCTTTCATCATATGGCCGGTGCAAGGTCTTGGTTCTTCGCCATCAACCATGGCTGGAAGGACGGCAAATGGAATCCGGTCAAGGCGTACAAGGCTGGCTTGGACAAGATTGCTGGTAATCATGCGATTGTTTCCAGGGGTGTCAAGAATGGTCTGACCCTTGGCCTTCAGCAGGATTACGATGAAGCATTGCTGCAACGAAAGGGCTTAACCGAAAAGGCCATGGAAAAACTTGGGTCGCAACTCGGATTGAAGGCGGTCGAGACTGGCCGAGCTTTTCGGGAGATGGCCAGTAACAGCCTTTTTAAAAAGTTCTTCGCAGGACTCAAGGCAGAAGCCTTTGCAATTGAATACGTTCATGAGCTTCAAAAGAACCCCGGCGTAGACGCAGAAGTCATAGCCGAGCGTGTAGCCCGTCTCATCAACGAGGACTTTGGAGGACTGCATCTGCAACGCATGGGGCGCAATCCAACCTTGCAGAAGGTTGCACGCCTCTTGCTCTTGGCACCTGACTGGACTGAATCAAACTTCAGAGCTTTCTTCGGGCAGGCTCCCGGCGACAAGCTGAACAAGTGGATCAGCAAGATGATTTCTGATGTTCCGCCGCCGCCCGGTATGCAGAAAATGTATCGTCGCTTCTGGCTTCGTGTTGCAACCCGCACGATTCTGACCACTATTTTGGCACAGCTCCTTATCAATGGACGCAATGAAGATGATCAGGAAGACATGATTGAATTCTACCGCGATCAGTTCAGTTCGTGGGATATGTTTTCTCGTATGCGCTGGACCATGGTTGATATTACGAAACTCTATGATTTTTTGGGAATGGAGATTGAACCGGGCAAGCGAAAGATGTTTTCCATCGCTGGTCACTTTACCGATCCTTTGAAACTGGCGAATCCTGCCAAGCTCATCAAGGGCAAAGGTTCCCCGGTCGTGCGGGTAGCTGACTCTGCTTTTACCGGCAGCGATTGGGCAGAACGCCCGTTCACCGGCGCAAAAGAGTTCTTTACCACGGGCAAGACAATCCACAAGTCTAGGTTCAATAAGAAATCTGCTTTCTTTGACCGGCTCCCGGCCATGGTCGTGAATCAGGTCGTTTCAATGCAGCCCATACAGGCCGGTCAGTTGATCCGTTGGTGGCAGGGTGAAGAGGATGGATTGTCCGCGCTGATGTCTTCGGCTGGCGCACACGTTTCAAACGCTTGGGCGGTTGATCAGGACAAAGAGCAATACAAGGAAACGACTGCCAAGTTCAATACGGCAAGGAAGCTCCTTTCTGACAACAAGAAATATGGTGAGAAGCCGGAAGAAATAAAAAGGCTGAAAACTGAGTATGCGAAAGAACGTAAGTTCATGGAAACATACAAGGCATATCAAAAACAATTGTCTCTATACAAATCTGCAAAGAAGTTCCATGAGCGCAGGGAACAGACCGACAAAACACGGGCAAGGATTGCGAGTATCAATGAGAAGATTGCCGCGCTCTACAAGCAGTTTAATGAGGCTTATGCGAAGGCGAAGTAGGAAATGATAAAGCCCTCGGCCTGATGGTCGGGGGCTTTATCGTTAATCACGGCATTATGTAGGAAATGCACAAAAAGGCGACTTGCAAAGTAAGTTGCCCTTTTTGAGTTGACTCTCTAACAGGCAGAGAGATATATATTTGCTGTTGAAAATCTATAAATCAAGAATAGCCCTTATGAATGATGTAGCAAAACAAGAATCCATTAAAGACAGAATTATTGACCTTTTGTTCCGAGTGGGGAATAGGCTCCTTTTCCCAAAGTTTGCCAACAAACTGACGTGGACTGTTGTTCTGGCAGGTCTTACACAATTTGTTACAGCGTCTTTTATTCAGGCACTCTCTGTAGATCTATTGGAACGAGAATTTGGGGAGTTCCCACTCTTGCGGGATATAGTTATCAATGGGTTTGATCCTGTGTTTGGAATTCGTCTGATTGCTTTTGGGTTATTGTACCATGTCGCTAGTCAGGTAGTAGCAGTTTTGCCAAAATGGAAGTCTACTACTTCCAATCCTCCCATACTTATCCCTCAAATGCTGTCCTATGAAGGCAATGTTTTCCCAGAAGAACACCAAATTGAAGGAAAAAGGGTCTTGGTAAATAATAAAGATGATATCGATGATTATCAAGAAACTGTAAACCATTTTGATCCATTTGCATCAAGCATATATAGGACCAACTCTGACTATTATCGAGATAAAGCTACTCTTCTTGAAGATTGGTGTGGTGCAATTCTATTTAAACTCGTTATAAAGAATGACAGTGAATATGTTGGGTCTTCTGTCGTTGTGGAGCTACATTTTGAATCAGAAGGTGATGTTGATTTCAGCCTCGTTTTTGCTCCACCGAGTTTCCCTCAAAAAAAGGATTATAGCATTCAGAATCTTGCAAATGTCATCGCCGAGAGTAAAGGAAATTCCATTAATATTTTATCAAAGTTAAATACTGAAATCATACAATGGAATATCGGCAATATTCAGCCGTCATTTACTTGTGAGTCTGTCAAAATGATTCGTTTAAAATGTGATGCCGACACTCATTGTGTGATCAGGATCTTTTCCGATGAGCTTCCTAGGCCTGTCGAATCCAAAATAAAGCTTAATTGTGACAGCCTAATCGAAGTGTCACACACTATCACGCGGTCCTCAGAGGAAGAATTTAAGGAATTGGTTCTCGATAACGCAAGCTTCTTGTCTTTTTAAAAAGAAAGATAAACTCTTCACTGCAATTCCAACGCCTTACGACAGGGGCATGATTTATTTCAGCGTAGGTTTTGTGCGGCTCCTACATAATGCCGGGTAAAAGAGCATGCCCCCGGCCTAGTTACCGGGGGCTTTTTTTTACGCAGCGGCTTCACCTTCTGACTCCCTGAGCAACTTGCAAATGTAGTTGACTCCCTTCTGGTATACAAGGGTCTGTGTGCCGACCTTCATTTCTCCGTCTACCTCATACCGCCGCTCAATGACTCGGAAGTACCCACGATTCAAGTATGTTTGCTTTGGCTCATTGTTTGCCATGAGAATACCATTTTCGCGCAGGAAGCGGAAAAGGCGGTTGCGGCCTATGCCGAAATCCTTGTGCAGGGCCTTTGCGACCGATCCTATGGGCAGAGCCGTGTCTGTCGCCATGAGCGCGTCCATGGTATCGGCCTTGGGCTTGAGACGGGCAACGTCCGCTTCAACCTTCTGGCGCAATACCTTCTCTTCTTTGAACGCCTCCAGGACTTGTATCATGGAATCGGGGTCGGCCAGCATGTTTTCAACGGTTGCTGGAGTCGCGTATATGCCGTGCTTGCGGATAGAGGGCAGGACTTCACCTACAACCCATTCTTCAAATCGCTCGGCAGCGGGGAGTTTTGAACGCATGATCAGCCGGTAGACATCGCGTTCGGGGATGATCTTCATGGTCTGGATGCCGCCAGCGGAAGGGGTGACCGTTTCGTTCACCCCTTTGCAGTGGTCACGGATAGCTTTGAGAGGGTTTGTGTACCCCAACACTTCCGCCACATCTTTCGCCACGAACCACGGTTCGCCGTTTTCATCCTGAATCACTCTGACTTCTGTCGTGTCGAACCGGAAGGGGATGAGGTTAGACATGCTTCACCGCCTGGGCATTTTGGGGGATGTCACCGATATTAGTGCAGAGGCTGCGTGCTTCCTTTACGAGCAATTCAAGGATATGAGCAAAGCCCCAAAGATCTTTTTGCTCCAAAGGTTCTATAAGGGCTCCTAGGGCAGATTCAAGGCAACTTGCCTTGCAGCACTCGATGTCGCAGAGTTGTTCTAATGTCTCGTAGGAAATGGACTTGCTGGACGTGGGGGATTCTACTACATTCTTCTGAGCCATGACGTACCTCCTAGGGGTGCGTTGTGTTTAGGCCCGTCTCGGTGTTGTAGCACCTTGGCGGGTCGTCTTCGTTGGGTTACTTGGTTTCTTTCTTTGCCTCGGCCTCTGCCATCCGTTTTTCCATGTCTTCGATAAACATTTCCTTGATGGGCTTTTCCTGTTCGATCGAGAACAGCTTGAGCCGCTTGTGGAAGTCTTTATCCAGTCGCATGGAGTAGGTTACTTGTTTGTCACTCATGAGCATTAATTAATGCAAGCATGACAAAATGTCAACCCCATATTTGACAAAATGTTCAGACTGGGCATATGCGGCGATTATGAAAGAAAAAACTGAATTAAAAATATTGATTACCGTGGTTTTTTGTATTGTTGTGATCTTCGTCTATAACGCCACATGGTTTAAAAAAGAATTTAGGCAGTGCGCGTATTGGGAAGACAGGGTTGAGGAAACGAAAGAAGAAATACGGGAATTAAAGCAGATTCTCGTTGAATATGAGAGTGAGATAAACGAGATCGAAAACACGACAGAAGAAATTACGGTCGAAGATTTAAGACGCATTGGATATTCAGAAAAAGAGATACAGGAATGGAAGGTAGACCAAATGGCGGCTGAAAAAGAGTTTGAAGAATCTGATAGAGAGTTTGACAAGATGGATGCGGAAATAAAAAGAGAGGCCGCTGTTGAATTCTTTAAGTTATATGGAGAGTTGGCAGAAGCGAAATCAAAATTGCAGAGATGCGAATAAATGTTAAAGACGCGAAGTATGAAAAGCGATTACGAGATATTATTCAGGCGCACAAGCTGCCCATAGACGTGTGGATTATGCGACCATAAGACAAAGTCCCCGACCAACCAAGGCCGGGTTTTTTTTAGGGAGGTGGTACCAAATAGTTCAACCTCCTTCCGTCCTGAAATGGTGACCGACTCATCCGGGTTGCCCTTGTTTTTTGCGCATCCCTCTTGAGCATCCTTTTGGGGGTTTACAAGGGAAAAAGAGGGGTGCATGAGATGCGGGTACAGTCAGAAACATACTGTAAATACTTGAATTTTCTTGCATCTAAAAAAGGTAAGTCACGCCTGCTAAGCGTGTAACGGGTGTTAAGCTCGTTCGAGAGTTCGAATCTCTCCTTTTCCGCCAGATTTTAAGGGCTTACGATGTGAATCGTAAGCCCTTTTATTGTGATTTATCCGGTTCAAGCGTACTTTTGGCAATACAAACCGGACTCTGGCAATGTGCCATGCTGAAGTTGTTGTCTTTCATTTCCCAAGGAATTGACTATAGCTTTTGCCTGCTGGCCGACAGTTAATCTCTACACGCAGGAAGGTTGGCGGAAGTTGCTTTTCGTATGTTCAATTGAGTCATTATCTCTTCCTCTTGGTTTTCTTCATTGCCTTCGCAGACAGGGCAACATCTCTCCAGCGTTCCTTTTCCACTCTGTCTGCACTTTTATGTTGTCGTTCCGAGAGGTAGTCGAGTTCACGTTTCATCTTGTAGTAGCTTTCGAGCCGCCCCTGAGGGAGCTCCCCATTGGCAGCAGCTTCGATGACACGGCAGCCGACTTTATGCATATGATTGCAATCGGAAAAGCGGCATCCCTGAGCTAAATGCTCTATGTCGGAAAAGGCGCTTTCAATTCCACCATCATTATCATAAAACGCGATCTCCCGGATACCGGGATTGTCAATCAACATCCCGCCTTGAGGCATGAAAAACAAGTCGCGGCCCGTTGTGGTATGCTTACCTTTTCCCAGACTCTGGCTGACTGTTCCTGTTGTTTGGACGGACTCACCATAAAGCCTGTTCAGGAGCGTGGATTTGCCCGCTCCCGACGAACCAATCATGGTAACAGTTTTCCCTGAAGTCAGATATTGTTCAAGTTCGAGTACTCCGGTTGCATCTTCTGCTGACACAAGGTGTACAGGAATGCCAATAGCGATTTCCTTTACCTCATCCACACAGCCTTCTGGTTCATCGTGCAGGTCTGCTTTGGTTAGTACGATTACAGGATTCAAACCACAGCTATAGACAAGAGTTAGATACCGCTCGATACGGCGCACATTAAAGTCCCGGTCCAGGCCGCAAACAATACACACTGTATCCAGATTGGCAGCCATAACTTGTCCTTCTGTTGCAGTGGTATTATTCTTCCTTCGGCCTCCGGCCGCGCCGCGCGATAACATATTTAGACGAGGCAAAACCTTTGTAATAACCATATCCTGCACGAGGACCCAATCACCAATGACAGGGTACAACTCCTTAGAATCTGTGAAGGCGGCCTTGTAGCGCACTTTTCCGGAAATCGTGGCTTGCCAATCCTCGACGCCTTGACTCAGATGGAATAAATCTTTGTTTACGCCAATGACTCTTGCCGGAATTCCTGTCCCGGTGGCGTACTCCTGATAATGTGCATTCCATCCCATGGATATAAGTCTTGTTAGATTTGCAAAATCTTCTTTTGATTTGAAAGTCGTATTCATTTGGTGTCACCATTTCTTGATTCCTTGAAGACCATGACAATTCTGCATGCAGCATGATTGCCGTGTCTTTGGAGTGTTCAACTGAAATATGCACTCTGGTTGCGAACAATATCCAGAGGATACAGCTGTCCAACAACCTGAATGATGCATATATGTCATGAATCACAGGCAATGGTACG
>JAFLJW010000009.1 GCA_022712815.1 Pseudodesulfovibrio sp.
CAAAGGTATATCAAAGAAAAAACTGGTCGATATCGTTGAATCGTGGGGGCGTCAGCGGGAAATAAAGAACCTGTTGCTGTTCCTCCAGACGCACAATGTTCCCACGACCTTTGCCGGGAAGATTTTTCATCTTTACGGCGCTCAGGCCGAGCGCAAACTCCGGGATAATCCATACGATCTGGCCTACGAGATTCGTGGTGTCGGCTTTCGCACAGCCGACCAGATGGCAATGAAGCTCGGCTTTTCCCCGGATTGTGCGCAACGACTCGAAGCGGCCATTGTTTATACCATGTTCGCCGGGTGTGAGCGAAGCGGACACATGTTCATTGCCAAGGATAAGTTGCTGGCAGACGTATTGCGAATGCTCGATACCAGCGATTTTGACAAGCTGGAACTGGCCCTTTTCTCCCTTGAGGACAAGAAACGAATTCGCATCGAGGACCTGCCGGAGCAGAATATTTCGGATGCTGTCTATCTCATGCATTTCTTTCATTACGAAAACGAGATCGCCCAGCGTCTGTTCCAACTGGTGAGCCATCCAACGCCTGTCAGCCGCAAGAAAATCGACAAGACCCTTCCGATAATAGAGAAATCACTTGGATTCATGCTGTCGGATGAGCAGCGCGAGGCTGTGTTCGAGGCGTGCAGCAACAAGGTATTCATCATCACCGGCGGACCCGGTACCGGCAAGACAACCATCACCAAGGCGATTCTGCTCACGCTCAAGGAGCTTGGGCTGAAGATCAGGCAGGCCGCTCCCACTGGCCGGGCGGCCAAGCGCATGTCCGAGGCCTCCGGACATACCGCACAGACCGTGCACCGGATGTTGCAATATCAGCCCGATGGCGGATTTCACTATTGCGAGGACCAGAAACTCAAGGCCGATGTACTGATTGTGGATGAAGCGAGTATGGTCGATGCCCATTTGTTCGTGTCGATCCTGCGTTCGCTGCCTCACACCTGCCGTCTTATTCTGGTGGGCGATGTCAATCAGCTTCCGAGCGTTGGCCCGGGCAATGTCCTTGGCGACCTGATAAATTCCCACCGGGTGCCATGCGCTGTTTTGACCCATATTTTCAGGCAGGCTCAGGAGAGTTTCATCGTCGTCAATGCCCACCGCATCAACAATGGGCAGTTTCCACGTCAGCATCCGTGTCAGGCCCCTGAGGCGGATTTTTTCTGGATTCCGCAAGACGACTCGGTCAAGGTGCAAAAGCTCATTCTCGATAGCGTGTGTGAACGCATCCCGCAACGGTACGGACTTGATCCGCTGCGCGATATTCAGGTTCTCACCCCCATGCACAAGGGAGATGTTGGCACCCAGGCACTCAATGTGGCGTTGCAGGAACGGCTCAATCCGCCCAGGCCGGGTGTCAATGAACTCAAGCGCAAATTCAACACTTTCAGGGTGGGAGATCGCGTCATTCAGCTCAAGAACAATTATGACAAGGAAGTTTTTAATGGCGACCTTGGCTGGATCGTTGATATCGATACGACCGATCACGAATTGTTCATCGAATTCGACGGCAACCACGTGCATCTGGAATCAAGTGAACTGGACGAGCTAGGGCTTGCCTATGCGGTGAGTGTTCACAAGTCGCAGGGCAGCGAATATCCGGCTGTGGTCATGCCTATTGTCACCCAGCATTTTATGCTTTTGCAGCGCAATCTGCTCTATACCGGCCTGACACGTGCGCGGGAACTGGCCGTGCTGATCGGAAGTGAACGCGCCTTTCAAATCGGGCTTAATAACGCCACGGCAGGAAAAAGAAGTACGCACATGGCTCACAGGCTGAAAAACATGTTTGCGCAAAATAGCCTTATATAACACTGTATTTCAAATGATTGTTTAACCGTTCTCTTTGTTTGAAGAGGACGGTTTTTGTATTTGCGGATATTTTCTTGACGATAATCATTTCCATAGTGTTGCAAAAAACAAGAAAAAGTGGTGCATTAAAACTTGGTTTTTTATATGAAGTACTTATGTTCTGCTTCGAGTGTTAATCAAATAGTTGATCGGATGAACACTTGAAACAGACACCTATACGAACCATAAGGAGATTGTTGATTATGCTTAGCGAAAAAATGCAGGATGCGCTCAATTCACAGATGAATTGGGAAATCTACTCGGCCCATATCTATCTTTCCATGTCGTCCCATTTCGCGCAGGTGGGACTTGCCGGAGTTGCCCGTTGGATGGATGCCCAGTATCAGGAAGAAATGTATCATGCCATGCAGTTCTTCAAATATATCAATGAAGCTGGCGGTCATGCCAAACTTGCTGCCATCGAAGCACCTCCTTACAAGTGGGAATCCACACTGGCAGCTTTCGAGCATGCCCTTGAGCATGAGCAGGGTGTCACTTCGCGGATCAATGCCCTTGCCGATCTTTCGATCGAGGAAAAGAGCCATGCTGTCGGCATCTTCCTGCAATGGTTCATTGCCGAGCAGGTCGAGGAAGAAGACACTGTTGGCGGCATTGTGGGTAAACTGAAGCTGGTCGGTGATGGCGGTGGGTTGTTCATGCTCGACAATGAGCTTGGCTCAAGAGTGTTCACACCTCCAACCAAGGCCTAAACCAAACAACAGCGCGGCTGGAAAGCCTTAACTTTCCAGCCGCCATCATTTCATGTTGGAGAAAAGGAGAGAATATGTCCGATACGAGCATCAATATTGTCATAGGCGGAGGAGCCGGACAGGGTCTTGCCACGGTTGGTCAACTCATGGCCAGGGCGGTGACTCGCGCAGGGTACAACCTGCTGGTGACTCAGAAATACATGTCTCGTGTGCGGGGAGGACATAATACTTTCTCCATTCGCATGGGGTCGGATGTCATCGTGTCGCCAACCGAGGGTATTGATGTTCTCGTGGCCCTCAATGCCGAGACTCTTGAGCTTCATAAAGCTGACTTGAACGAGCAGTCCCTTGTTATCGCTGGTGATGATATCGAGTCAGGCGAGTTCAACGGACTCAAAGTGCCGTTCAAGGAACTTGCGCCCAAGCTTCTTTTCCATAACACGGTGGCTCTTGGTGTCCTTGGAGCCGTTGTTTGCAGCGATATCACCATCCTTGAAAAGCTCCTCAGCGAGACCTTTCACAAGAAAGGTGATAAAGTCATTCAGGCAAATATTGATGTATTGCACAAAGCCTTTGAGTGGGTGAAGGGGCAGGAATTCGAGTTTTCATGCATTGAACCACCGTCAGACAATAAGAGCGGCAGGTTGATGCTCGACGGCAATGAGGCAATCGCCATGGGTGCCCTTGCGGCAGGGTGCAACTTTCTTTCTTTTTATCCCATGTCACCGGCAACCACGGTTGCCACGACCCTTATAGACAAGGGCAGGGCGCTTGGATTCAAGTACGAGCAGGTGGAAGACGAGATTGCAGCCGTCAACATAGCTGTCGGGGCTTCCTTTGGCGGGGCCAGAGCCATTGTCACCACTTCGGGAGGCGGATTCGCCCTCATGACCGAGGGTGTGAGTCTGGCCGGAGTTTCAGAGACACCGCTTGTCATTGTTATTGTCCAGCGTCCGGGGCCGGCAACCGGCATGGCGACCCGTACGGAGCAAGGCGATCTCAATCTGGCCTTGTATGCCGGGCATGGGGAATTCCCCAGAGCCATTTTTGCGCCGGGAAACATCGAAGATTGTTATTACCTGACGCACAGGGCATTTGATCTGGCCGAGACCTACCAAACCCCCATGTTTGTTTTGTCCGATCAGTATCTGTCCGATTCATACAGGGCGGTTGATCCGTTTGATGTGGACGAGTTGCCTGAGGTTGCCAAACCGCTTCTTGAAGTCGAAGGAAGCGGGTACAAACGATATGAGCTGACCGAGGATGGCATATCGCCTCGTCTCGTTCCCGGTTTTGGGACCAATCTCGTCAGGGGCGACTCCCATGAGCATGATGAAAATACACTCATCACCGAGGATGGAGCCAATCGAGTTCGGCAGAATTCCAAGCGGCTCGCCAAAGGGTGCGGGTTGCAGCAGGACGTCATCGGGCCGGATTACTATGGCGAAGAGGGCGCGGACATTGTGCTGATGTGCTGGGGGTCTTCCCTTGGTGCCTGTCTGGAAGCGGCAGAGTCGGTGGAAGGAAAAACCGCTGCCGTGCTGCATTTCAAGCAGGTCTATCCCTTGCGGGATGAGCAATTCCTGCCGTTTTTGGAAGCCGCAGGTGAAGTTGTTGCCGTGGAAGGGAACGCGACCGGTCAGTTTGCCCGGCTTGTTGCCCAGGAA
>JAFLJW010000010.1 GCA_022712815.1 Pseudodesulfovibrio sp.
AGAGGCCAAAGCAAGAGAGCTGCCTGTCGAAGGCAACGTCGAGTCCACCTGCAAAGGCGGCTTCAACATCACCATCATGCAACGCCGCGCATTCTGTCCGGTCAGCCAGATGGACAACCGTTTTGTTGAAGACCCCGAAGAGTACGTCGGAAAAACTTTTGAATTTCTCGTCACCAAGCTGGAACAGCGCGGCCGCAACATCGTTGTCTCCCGCCGCTCCCTGCTTGAACGCGATGCCGTCGAGGCAACCGCTACCTTTGTCGAAGAGACCCAGGTCGGCGACGAGATCGAAGGCACCATCACCCGTCTGGCCGCTTTCGGCGCATTTGTCGAAATCATGCCCGGCCTCGATGGATTGGTCCATATCTCCCAGATTGCTTATGGTCGCATCGGTCACCCCGAAGAAGCCGTCTCTGTCGGCCAGAAAGTCAAGGCCAAGATCATCGGCATTCAGGAAACCGACAAACCGGGCCGCCTGAAGATTTCCCTGTCCATGAAGGAACTGGCCCAGAACCCCTGGGACACCCTTTCCGCCACCTTTGCCGAGGGCGACAAGGTCACCGGCAAGGTCGTCCGTCTGGCCGATTTCGGCGCATTCGTGGAAATCGCACCCGGCGTGGATGGTCTCGTACATGTCTCTGAGATGAGCTACACCAAGCGCGTCAACAAGCCGTCCGATTTCGTTTCCGAGGGCGAACTGGTCGCAGTCAAGATCAAATCCATTGATATGGAAAGCCGCCGCATAAGCCTGTCCATGAAAGACGCCGAGGGAGACCCTTGGATGGAAGTGGCCGATAAATATCAGCCCGGTCAAAAGGTGGAAGGCACGGTTGAAAAACAGGAACAGTTCGGCATCTTCATCCAGCTCGAACCCGGTATCACCGGCCTGCTGCCCAAGTCGATCATCGCAAGAAGCGAAAAGCCGGCAACCTACGAAAAGCTGCACTCCGGCGACACGGTGGAGATCGTCATCGGCCAGGTCAAGGCCGCAGAACGCAAGATATCCCTGACCACAGTTGATGCACAGGAAGACGGCGACTGGAAAGAATTCGCACCCAAAAAACAGGTTGCTTCCGGCAACATGGGCCTGCTTGGAGCCAAGCTTCAGGAAGCCATGAACAAAAAGAAATAATCCAACGAATCTCATTATCCATAGCAATCTGCACCATTAATGGCGCATAACCCGGACTGCTTACGAACCCCACTTTTTTGAAAGTGGGGTTTTTTCGTGTTTGACCAAACCCTGCAATTCGTGCATCTGATATAGGGAATAGCTATACTCATACCCATTGGGAGGCACGCCATGTCCGACAGCCAACGCGAAGAAGTTATTTACAACTGCCACATCCATACGTTCACCATGAACAACGTACCAGACAATTATATACCCAAAATACTGATCAAACCCATGCGAATCAAATGGCTCCGCAAGGTCGTGGTCAAAGCCCTTTCTTTTGTCGACCTCCGGAGCAAGCACGACATCTTTGAACGATATGCAAAATTCATGGATGTTTCATCCACCAAAGACCAACTTTCCATCTTCAAGATAATCCAGGAGTATTACCCTTCGACCACGAGATTCGTGGTCATGCCCATGGACATGTCACACATGGGTGCGGGTGCGATACCCCAAAAAATAGATGCTCAACATGAGGAACTTGCCCAGCTTGCCAAAACCATGGACAAGGCTGTCATCCCATTTGCCGCAATTGACCCACGCAGAAACAATCTGGACAAAGCTCTGGATGACCTGTTCATCAAGAAAAAATATAGTGGTATCAACTTTACTGGCATCAAGCTGTACCCGCCTCTCGGCTATAAACCAGGTGGTAAAAAACTCGATCCACTATTCGCATTTGCCAATGAACACAAACTCCCCATTACAGCGCATTGCAGTCGAGGTGGAGTTCGACAATTGAACTTCACTAAAAAGAAAGCACATGATTACACGAATCCCGCGAACTACAGAAAGGTCTTAGACAAATACCCGGATATGCGGCTTTGTCTCGCCCACTTTGGTGGTGATGAGGAATGGAAAAAATACCTTGAACATCCAAGAAGCAAGGACAACTGGCTCTCCGACATCAGAGGCATGATGCAAGAATACGACAACCTGTATGCAGACATATCATACAGCATTTTCTCATTCACAGACAACACGCCTATTCTGAAAGTGCTTCTACAGGACAAAGCCATCAAGGAAAGAGTCCTGTTCGGCTCGGACTTCTACATGGCGGAAAAAGAAAGATATGAGGAAAAACGCCTTTCCATAACCCTGCGCGCCATGTTGGGTGAAGACCTATTCTGGCAAATAGCCAACGTAAATCCGAAACGATTCCTCTTTGGAATCCAATAATACATGGCAATTTTACAACAAAAGAAAAGGCCCGGACCGCTCATCACGATCCGGGCCTTTCTTTTTGTATCCAAAATTAAAACAAAGCCTTCACTTCCGCAAAAAATCCGGGCAACTCCACCCGCTCGTGATGCAGACGCATGACATCGCCCTCCGCGCCGTCTCCGTACAGCGGATCGCCGACAATGGGATGACCGATGCTTGCCAGATGCGCCCTGATCTGGTGCCGCGCACCCTTCACGATCAGGCAGCGAACCGTACTCGTGTCGCTGTCGTGGTCATGGGCCAAGGTATCCACGTCGGTCCAGCGGCGTACGTCCGTATCCGCCACGTCCAGAACGCGAGTCTTTTTCCGGTCATCGGTATCAAGCATGCTTTTGATGGTTACCACCCCGTCCAGACGCCCCTTGACCGTGGCAAAGTAAAATTTCTTGATCCGGCCCGCATCTTCCTGCTCATGATACGCCTTTTCACCATCAGAGGTCATGGCGACCAGCAGCAAGCCGGCCGTGCCATGATCCAGCCGGTTCAGCAGAGTGGGAGATTCATCCGGAAACAATTCGGCTAAGGCCGCCTCGACACTGGGGGTATCCTTCCCGGCAATAATTGCGGAATGAACACCGCCCGGTTTGAACACCGCACCGAACATCCCTTCCCGTTTCACAACAGAAAGTTCCAATTGCTGAACTGACACTATTGATCCTCCAACCGAAATTTCGACCTGTTGATCACGGCACACCTTGTAACCGGGCTTCCGTGCCTGACCATCCACCATAACCCGGCTTTCGTCGCACAACCTGCGCCGCAGACGGAGACTGGAATCCGGCAGCATTTCCGCCAGAACCTTATCCAGCCTGACTCCATCAAGCCTTTCCGGAACGATATATATTTCTACTGAACACATATGGACATCCTAACCATACAAGCTGTTGACGCGCAAGGGTTTCCATACCTTTGACGCAAGGCCGGAAAAGCCCTAAACCAATGTTTCAAGGAGTATACATGCACGCCACTTTCTATCTCTCACCTCTCAAGCTCAAGGCATATCAATAGTCATGGACATTCGCGGTTTTCTCTACGTACTGGCCGCCGCATTCATGTGGGGCGTGATCGGCATATTTGCAAAGGAAGTCCTGGCCGAGGGTGTCACCGCCCTTGAAATCGCATTCTGGCGAGCCGCCCTCGCCTGGGTAATGTTTCTCATCCATGCAACGATCATGAAGCAGGTCAAGGTCCATCGTACGGACCTGCCATTCCTGTTCGCGTTCGGCTTCATCTGCGTCACGCTTTTCTACGGCGCGTACCAACTCGCCATCCGCGATGTGGGCATGGCCATGGCCGCAGTGCTTCTCTATACCGCACCGGCCTGGGTCGCGTTCATGTCCTGGGCCGTTCTCAAGGAGCGGATGACCCCGACCAAGACGATCTGCGTTGTCATGACAATACTCGGCGTGGGCTGCATCAGCCTCGGCCCCAAGCTCATGAGCGGGGGTGCCATTGACCTGAATCTATTCGGTCTCGGCGCAGGACTCGTCTCCGGGTTCACCTATGCCCTCTATTACATCTTCGGGAAAAAATATTTATATAAATACGCAACGCCGACCATCTTTGTCTACGCCCTGCCCTTTGGTGCTGCCCTGCTCCTGCCGTTCGTGGATTTTCAGCAAAAATCAGCGTATGCTTGGACCATGCTCATCTCCATGGCAGCCATCACGGCGTATGGCGCATTCATGGCCTATTACGCAGGTCTCAAACGGCTTGAAGCGACCAAGGCCTCGGTTATCGCCACCTTTGAACCATTGGTGGCCGCCGTGTTCGCGTATTTTCTGTTTGGCGAAAAATTTTCAATGCTCGGCTATGTCGGCAGTTGCCTGATCATCGCGGCAGTCTTCATGGTGGTCATGTCCGGTATCAAGGCAAGCCGCGCCGCAGGCAAATCGGAGTAATCCATGTCGGAACTCAGACAAGTCAAGGCATCCGCCGGATCAGGCAAGACATACCAGCTTACCCGCCGGTTCCTGAAACTGCTGGACAGTGCCGAAGACACCACCCGCCCCTTTGCCTGTACGGGCAGACCCCACCGGGGATACGCATGGCCTGAAATCATGGCCGTGACCTTCACCAACAAGGCCGCCGCCGAAATGAAAGAGCGCGTGGTAACAGGCCTCAAACTGAGCGCGCTGGACATGGACGAGAGCGACCAGAAGGCTCAGTGCTCGCCAGCCACGGCGCAAAAGGCCTTGGAATCCATCCTGCGCCGCTACCATCGGCTGAATATCCGCACCATCGACTCCCTGCTCGCCCTGTTGCTCAGGCTTTTCGCACTGGAATTCGGCATCAGGCCGGATTTTCAAATGGTCTTTGACGAAAGCGAGATGTTCGACGCGGTCTATGACCACTTCGCTGGCATGTGCGAGGAAGACAGCCCGGAACGTGACCTGCTGATCGACACCTTCACCACCATGATTCGCACCGAGGGCAAATCCGGCTTCTGGGTTCAAGACATGGTCCGCAAAAGACTTCTGGCCCTGACCCGCTATCTGCGCACAAGATCCGGTGCCATCGAAACCGACCAGGAAATCATAAAGGAACTCCTGACCGCATCGTACGCCGACTTCACGATGTCGGTGAAAAACATGCAGATGTTTATCACCGACACCAGCCTGCCGGCCAATGCCAACTTTACTAAATTTCTGACAAAATGCCTTGGGACCAAACTCTTTGAATCCCCGCCGGACTCAAAACTCATAAAAAAGGACACCTTCCGGGATTGCATCCTCGCCAAAGGTAAAGACCTGGTCGATACCCGCGCAGAGGCTGAATACCTGAATCTCAAAAAAGTCTGGGCAGCATACTGCACGGACCATGCGATCCTGTCCGGCGCATACTTCATGGCCCCGGCCATCAAAATTGCCATGCGCCTTTCAAACGGCCTGAATGAATTGCAGAAACAACGCGGCATGGTCCTCGGCTCTGCCCTGGCCGGGTTCGTTAATGAACTTCTCACCGATGGTGAGACTGTATCGGAAGCTTACTGCCGCATGGGATGCCGGTTGCATCATCTGTTGGTGGACGAATTTCAGGACACCAGCCGAGAGCAATGGAAGGCGATCACGCCCCTCACTCAGGAATGCCTCGCCAAGGGCGGCAGCCTCTTCTATGTAGGAGATGTCAAACAGGCCATCTACGGCTGGCGCGGCGGAGATTCCGCCCTGTTCGACGAGGTCATGACCCAGCCGGACATCGCGGCACTGGCACTGACGACCGAACGCGACACCCTGCCTGACAACTGGCGCAGTTTCAGGAATGTCGTCGAGTTCAACAACATGTTTTTCAGCAATTTTGAAAACCTCGTCCATGCCAACGACCTTGCGGATGGCCTATTTCAGGATGCTCCAGCCGACTTCCGGGCAGATTTTGCCATGGAGCTGATGGGCAATTTCGATGATTGCTCCCAATCCATACCCAAAAAGCACGACGGCACCGAAGGGTACGTCCGTATGGAACGCCTGAGCGGCGGCAGGGCCAACGAAATCGAGGAGCAAACACTTGAGGCGCTGGATGAACTCATGGACGACCTGACCACGCGCCGCCCCTTCCGCGACATCGCCGTGCTGGTGCGTACCCATGGACACGCCGCCCTTGTCTGCGATCTGCTGGTACAAAAAAACATCCCGGTCATCACCGAAAACAGCCTGCAACTGGACCGCCATCCCATCATCCGCCAACTGGCAGCACTGCTCGGTTTCCTCGACTATCCGCGTGACGATGTCGCCTTCCTGACCTTTGCCAGCGGTGCCGAGCTTTTTCTGGCTGAAACCGGCCTCACTGAAACAGAATTTCATGACTGGCTCATCCGGCCCAGGAAACGTCCGCTCGGTGTCCAGTTCCGGGATGATTTCCCCGATCACTGGCAGCGATTCATCGAGCCGTTCTACAATCAATCCGGCCTGATGACACCCTACGACCTGACGCAGGAAGCCATCCGCACTTTCCGGGTTCTGGAACGATATCCCGAAGCGGAACTCTACGTGCGCCGTTTTCTTGAGGTCGTCCATCTGGCCGAGGAAAACGGCTATGGGTCGTTGTCCGCGTTCCTTGAATACTGGGATGAAAAATCCGGCGAGGAAAAAGTGCCGCTGCCGGAAAACATCGACGCCGTACGCATCATGACCATCCACAAATCCAAGGGACTTGAATTCCCGGTGGTCATCGTCCCCTTCCACAACTGGGCAGTCAGGCCGGATCAGGATTTTGAAATCAGGCAGCACAAAGGACACCGCCTGCTCACGCCCATGAAGAAAGGACTCGGCAAACCATACCACACCAGCATGGGCCGCGCCGTGCGAGAACAACTGAACCTGCTCTACGTCACATGGACCCGCGCCCGAGAGGAACTCTACGGATTCTTTACGGAAAAACCTGCGCACTCCCCTGCTCTGGCCGCCATGAACATGTTTCTGGATATGGATGAAGA
>JAFLJW010000011.1 GCA_022712815.1 Pseudodesulfovibrio sp.
TTGGTGGAGAATGCATTCCTCCACTTGAAGCGCTGGCGAGGCATAGCAACTCGGTATGCAAAAAAAACATCCTCATTTCTTGCTGCTGTTCACATCAGGTGTATTTCACTATGGGCTGATATCTCGTGACTACACTACCTAAGGTATCCCGAAACTCGCGGACATTCTTCCTGTCGATTTCTATCAGTGGCATGTCTCCTGCGATGTCGGTGAAATTTTTAAGTCTGTTCCGGTAATCGATTGCAGTGCTATCGGATATCTCTCTGTCTGAAAGCTTCGTTTTGATATATTGCTCAACCAACTGGGAGAATAGTAGCTTTTGGTCTGCTGTTCCAGGGGGCTGTGCTCTTTCTGGTGAGGTTGGGATTCGGGGTTGCTGATTTTCTTTAGCGTGTTTTTTATAGCGACCGATATCCAATTCCACCTTGTCTTTGAGATCTTCCTTTTGTTGCAAGTCGCTTTTGCCGTGAGCATAGGCATATGAGTGAAGGGTTGTGTAAAACAAAGGGTAGGACCGGAGGATGCTGGCTCTGTTTTTCAAGGTTTCCTGTTTAGAGAATGCTCCGTCCTTGCTCAATTGCGCGAGGACATGATTTTTTTCAAATTTTATAAGAAGACCATTGGCAACCTCTTTTAGTCGTTCTTTGGCTTGGGAAAGGTCAGGGTATGCAAGAACTGGCTTTAATCCAGGCAAAGCCATTGGGAAGGATATCTTTAATCTGTCTTTATGGTCCACTTGGTGCATGAGCTTCAAGAGCAGTTTATTGAGTCGAATCTTGATACTTGGGTAATCTAGTTTTTGTTCGGACATGAGGAGTTCCCTGAGGTTTCCGTAGAGTATTCGCGCGTATTCCTGAGCCTGTTTCTTGTAGCCTGTGCGCAAACTGAATCGTATTTCCGAATAACCCCAGCCGCTGTTTGTGAACAAGAGGAAATGCGTACCGGAAATAGTAGATGTTTTTCTTTAGGTAAACGTGCGTTGGGATTTTGGGGTGAGTAGATCGAGCTTCAGTTGGAACTGTTTTTTTGGGGAGAATTGGGGTGGAAATCAGGAAACTGAAAAAAAGTTGAATTTTTTTTCGGGGAAAAAGTGTCGAAGGTGTTTTCAGGCTCAAGGTGCATGCACTATGCCGGTCCTTCTTCTCTTTTGTGGTAGACTTTGACCCACCTGTTTGACCCTCTTTGTCAAAAACAGCGAGAGGTTAGGTCTTTCGGGGACAACGGTTGTGTGTGCTTTGGCAAAAAGAAGAGGCGTCACAACCGGTTGGGTATGACGCCTTTACTTTTATGGTGCCGAAGAGAAGACTCGAACTTCCACGGCGATGAAGCCACATGGTCCTGAACCATGCGTGTCTACCAATTCCACCACTTCGGCACGTTCAGAAGATGGTTTATATCTGGATTAAAAGGGGGTTGCAAGGGTTTTTGTGCTTTGTTTTGCATTTTTTTTAAATAGTCTGCTATACGCCGAGAGCTTTCCAGAGGGCGCAGGCTACAGTTTTGAGGCCGAACTCGGAGACTACCTTGCGCCGTGCGGCTTTGGCCATGGCTGTATACAGCTTTTTATCCTCGGTCAGTCGCATGATATGGCGTTTCCAATCGCTTGGTTCGCGAACGAGAAAGCCATCAATGCCGTGTTCGATGATTTCGGCGTTAAAGCCCACGTCAGAAGCCACTGGGACCGCTCCGCAGGCCATGTATTGCAGAATCTTGAAGCCGCACTTGCCATGTGAATATTCGCTGTCCTCAAGGGGCATCAGGCCGATATCCATCGCCTGAAGCTGTGAGATCTCCTTGTCAGACGACCATGCAGACCACATGACATTTTCCTTGCCATCACCAGTATACAAGGCATTGGAAATTACGGAAAATTGAATCTTGCCCACGTACTCTTTGAGAATCGAGATGGGTTCCTGGACGTAATCAAGATAGCCGCAGGTTCCCATCCAACCTACAAGGGGAACTCCGTTTTTATTGCCGCTCTTGTCCGGCAGGTATATGTCTGTATCCAATCCGGTGGGGATGATGCTGACATTTTCCTGATAGGTGAAGGCCTTTTCCGCCAGAAACCGATTGCCTGCAATGCACAGGTCCGCCTTGCTACACTGATTGGCAAATCGTTTGGCCGCCCTGGCTGCCTTGCGCCGTTTGCGTGCGACCATCAGATCGAATGGAGGCATGGTCCAGACGGCATCGTCGAAATCATAGACGAGCATTCCGCAGCGTCGTTTGAGCGAGTTTATTTCCTTGGCCGAAAAAAGTTTGGCCTGGATAATGTAAATGTCCGCCTTGGGAAGGCGGCTGAAAAAGACATACCTCTGAAAAATGGATTTCGGGATTCGCTTCCAGGATATTTCCAGCCCTTTTTCGAGGCCGAGCTTCACGTATGGCAGGACGCGGAAACGGACGCTGGGTTGGGTTGCGCCGGAAGAGGTCAGAAAAAGTATCTTTGTTGCCATGGTATCATTTCGCCATGTCGGCGATTTTTTTTAAGAGTTGTCAGTCAGGCTCAGGGGTTGAAATCCTATGGTCCTGTTCTGAGTCGTCGTCAGGACGGAAGTTTAACCATATGGAGGGACGTTTTGTCCAGATGGAAATTAGTTTGTCGATTCGTTATTTGCCTGGGGGGAGTAATTCAAGGAACCGGTCGGCAACTGTGTCAGGTAATAAGTCAACGAGGCAGCGATATTGGCCGTCTGAACACTGGTTAATGTTGCATGGCTGACAGTCACGACCTTTGAAAATATGTTCGTGTCCGCCTTTGGGACAAGTCCAGGCAGCGCTGGTGGCACCGAGTATCGTCAGTGTCGGGGTGTTCAGGGCAGCTGCAAAATGCCGAGGGGCTGAGCAATTGCCGATTTGTAATTCTGCTTGCTCAATGACGGCGGCCATCTCACGGAGTGTGAGAATTTCATCTGTCAGAATGCATCTGTCCGGTCTGCCGGAGGCTTTGAGAACTTCTTCGGCATCATCCTTTTCGCCGGGACCATAGAGCAGGAAAAATTTCAGATCAGGTCGTTTTTCCAAAGCGATACGGATGAATTCGCCGTAATGCCTTGCGGGCCAGAGTCTGGATGCACGACGATGGGTCGGGTCCACGGTTATCAGGGTCTCGTTATCTTCCAGCCCTTTCTCTTTCAGGTAGTCCGTTGCCCAGGTTCGCTCCTTGTCGGTCATGAACATGCTTGGGCGTGGATCGTCCCACAGCTCTTCGCCAAAGGTGCGAAGGATCGGCCCGGCTTTGCATTTGGCGGCGTAGGGACCGCTGACCTGATGCCAGTGGGTGTACAGGAAACTGCGATACCATGGCGGAGTGTAGGTAAATTTGACCGGGGCATTGGACATGAGAATCATCCGGGTGATTCTGGGCAACTGCTGACAATCAAAGATCAGGTCATAGTCGTCATGGCCGGCTTTCCAGTAAAATTTCAGCGTCTCCCAAAATCCCAGCGATTTGTCCACTTTCCAGATTTTATCGATATTCGGGTTGTTCTCAAGAACCGGAGCACAATGCTTGAGGGTGTAAAAATCTATGCGTGCGTCAGGGTATACCTTGCGCAAAAGCCGCACGGTAGGTGTGGTCAAAATCACATCACCGATTTGCCTGAGTTGGCAGATCAGAATGCGCCTGGGCCTAAGCGAGTCAAGCCCGTTGGTTTTTATTTTGGGTGTTTTGAACATGAATTCGCTGTTGGGTTAGAGAACCGAAATTTCCGGGATGGGAAC
>JAFLJW010000301.1 GCA_022712815.1 Pseudodesulfovibrio sp.
CGGAATGAGCGTCAGCAACGCAACTGCGGAGAGTGCCATCCAGTCCGGGCCGAGCCACGCGGCAGCCACAGACAGCCCGACATAGGTGTTGGGCCGGATGGCCCCCTGAAACAGGGATGTGAAGAGAGGACCGTCCATTCCGATCATGGGCTTGAGCAGCATCAGTCCGGCGGTGACAAGGCACACGGAAACAAGAAGCACCACGGCCAGCCCGGTTGCGGATTCGTCAAAATTGCGGCCCACCAGCCCGCTGACAAGCAGTGCGGGGAACAATACATAATAAGTCAGCCGCTCGGACACCGGCCAGAAACCGGGGCCGGGAAATTCGATGCGGCGCAGGATGAAACCGAGCAGGATGAGGCCGAAGATAGGTGCGACTGCGAGGAGGATTGGGGACATGAGGCGGACGGTACTCCCCGAAGTGAGAAGGTGGCAAGAAAAACGGGGAGCCTCCTGTCAGAAACTCCCCGGTGTCAAATTACTCAGGCACTGTGTCCATGCTCGCCCATTTCGGTTCGTGGAGCGGCAGGACGTGATCAGCCATGGTTTTGGCCTTGACCAGAATATTATAGGCCTCGTTGGCGTCGGTGTGCGTACCGGGCGGGATCACTTCCATTTCCATGGCCTTGACCTCGATGGGTGGGTTGAGATTCTCGAGGATGGTGCAGAATCCGCAGATCAACACACTTCCCTTGTCGGTCTCAATCTTGATGGACATGCCGCCGGGGGTGTGGGCCGGGGTGTGAATCATGGTGATGCCGGGTACTACTTCGGTGTCCTCGGACACGGTGATGATCTGGCCGTTTTCCTTCACATCGTCGATGTAATCCTCAAGGTAGCGGAAATCGAGCGGATGCGGATCGTAGAGATGCTCCATCTCCTTTTCGTGCACGTAGATTTTCGCGTTTTCACACTTGTAATCGTTCTCACAATGATCGTTGTGCAGATGGGTATGGATAATGATATCGATATCTTCGGGCTTGAGGCCGTATTTCGCCAGCCCTTCCTCAAAAGTGTAAATTTTGCCGCCGATGGCCTCTTCGCGTTCCAGGGAAACAATGGGCTGCATCTCACCGGTGTCAACGAGGATTTTCTTGTCCCCGCCTTCAATATACCAAGTATAGATGGGGATGGTGTACGGTGTTCCGTATCCATGCTGATAAGTCATCATGCCCTTATCGAAAACCTTGGTCCCCATGACAATGGGGTGAATCGTATATGTGCTCATGTTCCAACCTCGGAAATAAAAAGTTTATACGAACATATGAGCAGCTTTTCATAAAAGTCAAGGGTGGGCGGCCTGCTCAACTACACGTCCGCTTTTTCCTGTTTCCACCACAAAGAACTACCGGCTAAACCACGCTGGCGCAATGTACTTTCTGCCCTGCTTCGCAGGCATGCGGCATTACCGCATCCTGCCCGGGAAGGAACTGAAGGTAAATGTTAGTGTGTCCCTAAAGCGTGCTTTTGGACAAAATAAAGGGGCATGATGTCCAGCCGATGAAAGCATCCATCAGCAAGCATCGTCTACAGATGCTTATACCTTTTGTCATACGGCTATTGTTCTGTCTCAGGGCGTGCCGACACACTCTGGGAGTATTCTTTTTTCTAACTGTTGACAGGTCAACAGTCCTTCATATACACCATTTTTTTGCTTTGTTAACACGTCAACAAAAGTGGATTTTAAATGACGATATTTCAGAAGGAACGGCACGAAAGCCCCGGCTATCGGATCGCTCAATTGTTTAGAAAGAATTCCTGCCTGTTAGAACGAAAAGTCTCCGGGATGGGGCTGTGCTCCGGGCAGATTCCATATATCATGGCCATCGTGGAAAAGGGCGGACAGACGCAGGATGAGTTGGCCGCGCACATCCATGTAAACCGGGCGGCTACGGCACGGATGCTCAAGAACATGGAGGCCGCCGGGTTCATCACTCGTACGGAAAATCCTGAAAACAGGCGGCAGAATCTCGTCTGGTCCACGGAAAAGGCCGAGGCGCTAGTTGACGATCTTCTTGATGTGCTCACCAAGCACAATGAAATGATTTTGAGTGGTTTCTCGCGCGAGGAAAAGTTGCAATTCCTCAGCCTGTTGGATCGGGTCATCGTCAATATGGATACCCTGCTAAAAAATGACGGAGGGTGCCATGCTTAAAATGGATGAACGCACTGCTGGTTTGTATACCATCACCATCTCCCAGTTCGCGCTGGTCTTCATGCTCTCGGCCGTGGCCGTGGCTGTCCCTGCGCTGGGACGGGAGTTCGGCGCAAGCGCATCTCGGCTCGGACTGGTGGAATCCGGCTATATCTCCGCTGTGGCCATGTTGTTATTCCCGGTCACCCGCCTTGCCGACAAAATTGGACGCGGCGCGACTTTTGCCGGGGGCATTTTGTTTTTTTCGATCGTCAGCTTCATCTTGCCGCTGAGTCAGAGCATTGACCAGTTTATTGTTTTGCGTGTGTTTCAGGGGTGCGGTGGTGCCATGATGGTCTCCACCGGACTCGCCATTCTCGCGGATATGTACCCCGGAGCAGGGCGGGCCAAGGCATTGGGATTTGCATCGGCTGGTGTGTATCTGGGCCTCTCCGCAGGGCCGTGGCTGGGTGGTATAATCGTCACCCATCTGGGCTGGCGTTGGATTTTTTATAGCGGCGCATTCCCCTGTCTACTCGGATTTTTTCTGGCCCTGAAAACCTTGCCCGTGCGCCCGATCATCACCAAGGGCGTACGCTTCGACTGGATCGGTGCCATCCTTTGCGCCATGGGTATGATCATGCTGTCGCAGGGCGGTTCCCATCTGCAGAACTTGAGTGGCAAGTTGCTGTTGGCGGGTGGCTTGATTTCACTGATAGGCTTTGCCTTGTGGGAAAAATACGCCAAGGCCCCGTTGCTCGACATGACACTTTTTAGCGGCAATCCGTCATTTTCTCTCGGAAGTGCTGTGCAGTTTATCAGCTATGCCGCGACATTTGGCGTGACCTTTCTGCTATCCCTCTACTTGCAAGTGGCACAAGGCATGACCGCAAGCGAGGCCGGAGTTATTCTCATGGCCCAACCCGCTATGCAGGTGGTTTTCTCACTGGCCTCCGGTAACTGGTGCGAGCGATGGCCCGCCCATCGTATTGCCACTATCGGCATGAGCCTCGCGACCCTCGGTCTGGGCGGTGCAATATTTCTCGGCCCCAAGGCTTCCTTGCCGCACCTTCTCGCTGTCCTTGCCTTGTGCGGGGCAGGCAGTGCCATCTTCGCCACTGCCAACACTGCGGTCATCATGGGCGCGGTGCGGCGAGAGTTTTATGGCGTGGCCTCTGCCGTGGTCGCCGGAGCGCGAACCACGGGCATGACGATCAGTTTAGTCTTTATCAGCGGCGTGTTTGCCATCACCATAGGTCCAGTGGCATTGAATGCGGAGGCCGCACCCCGCTTTCTTTCGGCCATGTATCTTTGTTTTATCGTGCTTACAATCGTGAGTGCTTCAGGTATTGTCATGTCCGCAAAGGCGCGGCTTAGACAACAGCCACCCCGGGGAGAGCTGTTATAACCATCTTAATTTTCTGCCTTTTCATCTCTTTTATTCCTTGTTTTTCCTTCAACTTTAAGGTCTGATGAAAGAAGAAGAAAAAAGCACCCTTGATCCGGATGAACCTTTTTCCAACAGGCTGTTGGGACTGGCTGGCGTTGCCTTTGGGCAAAAGCGGCAGGAAGAACGTGGCGAACAATACACTAATAAGCATGGCGTAACTCCCGGCCAGAGGTGTTGCCAGGACAATGAGATCCACCAGGATTTCTGATATTCCCCACGGTCTTTCGATGGTTCACGGTTCGGGAAATGAAACAGTTCAACAGCAGACCTGCTCCGGTGCCAAAGGCCAACGTCAGAAACAATTGTCCAGCCCCGGCATGGGAAAATCC
>JAFLJW010000206.1 GCA_022712815.1 Pseudodesulfovibrio sp.
GGCAAACAATGGAAACGGTCTGCGCAAAAGATTCAGCACCTCTTCCCCATGGATCTGTCGATGCCTTGCAAGAACTGATTGCCCAAGGCCACGACACCGACTCTCACGTGATCGTATACAATTTCAGATGGCTTACCCCACTCCCCGCTCTCGTGCGACAGCTTGTCGACGAAAAAATACTCGAAACCCAGGCCCCCACCATCTCCGCGGCACCACCGGTTGATCATCCCTGCCAACTAAAGATCGATTATCTCTTACGCGCCAGCGGCAGAATATTCATGATTGAAAACAAAGCTCCACTGACCGATGCTTTGCCCAACAATTGGAACACCACCTCCCCATTCCCGTTCGACTGGAGTCATTGGAATATCTCTCCCAACCAGCCCGCGCTGTATGTCAAGGCAGAGGGACGTGGTTTTCAACGGATTTCCCGGGAAAAACTGCTTCCTGACACATCTGCTCTCTGTTGGCTTTTCGTCGATGCAAACACTGCACGACTGGCCGTTCCGCCTACTTTTTCGGAACGATACAAGACACACATCCTTGGCGTGGGTGTTCTCGGCAGCCAATCAGAGCCGATTATTCTTGCACAGGACGACGATGGGATCACTGTTCACCTGCCAAGGGGCACAACCGTGCAGGGCGACTTGGTGAACTTGGTTCCGATCGATCACGAAGCCTCGCTTTTCATGTGCAAGGCGGCACAGGATAATACCTACCGACTCCAAGGCCGAATTCAAAACTTGGCCGGAAGCTGCTTCTATTATCTGCTTGATGTCGCCGATGGCCCATGTGACATAGTCGAGCCGCTTCATTGCGAAGATCTGTGGCTATACAACCCACACACTATGAGGATTTTTTCAAGACAAACAGGGAAAATGATACACGGTAGACAGGCCTTTCCAGAGGTTCTCCAGGTCAAAGGAGCTATTGCCCGAGGCCGTATTTCGGAAATGATTGACCTCAAGTCGTTGCTCCAGAACGGCGAAGTCAAAAAAACGACAGCTGAGAAAGACTCCTTCCTGTTGGTCCACAGCCCGCTGGACCTGCTTCATTCAAATGTCATTGACCAGTAAACCCGGAAATCTGCCCCTTTCAAAGGCTCATGTCACAACCTTCAACTTGCTCTCTTTATTCACAGGGTGAATGAATTAGATTCGTACTGAATTAAGGTAGTTACAAAGATTAAAAAATCACAGAACCTTGTCGGTTCGGTGGTAACGGCAAACTCCCCCTAAACAGTTTGCCAAAAATAACCGATAAAGATATCCAGATTACGAGAGTATCAATTCCTCCGTGAGCACCATTCAACCGGTGTCTCGGCTCCTTATGGACTGCAAATTTTTCTTGGAATATTCTTTGCAGACATAACGAAAAGGGTCATTAACACTCTAGCCGCTTGTCAAGGATTGTTGTCAGACATGAATCGTTTAGTAAATAATCGTTCCCCCCAGCCCTCACAAGATAGAGGCATGATTGAACTCCGAAGCATCGAAAAGCTTGAGGATATGATACTCCTTGATGAACAAATCTTTGAACAAAAAATGGCGATCAGGCAGTATATCGAAGCCTTCCGGGACACGGAAACTTCGCCATCGGCTAGGCATATCTTTTGGCAAATGGCTTCGGGGAAAGCACTCAACAAGGGCGTCCTGAAACTGCATGCCACCATCTCTGCGGCTCTACCTCAGTTACAGGATTTGACGGAAAGAAGTCGTGTTTGCGGCGAGTTGCAAACATGCACTGCTGCCATCAAGTACGCCTTGATGGTCGCTCCCACAGACGGACACTGGCAGCGTAGTGCCAAGAAATGCGGCATTACCAACCTGCCTACAGTTGAATATCGCAACACCTTGGGAACAAACCGTTTTAACTACCCCCATGACGTAGCGGTTGCTGGCAGCACTATTTTTGTCTCGGACGAATCAAAATGCCTGAAAATGCTGAGCCTGGATGGGAAATCTCTTGGTTTAGTTTCAGGTATAAATTCTCCAAGCGGTCTGTATAAGACGAATCTCGGGATTTGGGCCTGCAACAGGGCGGAAAGGACGCTCCTCCTCTTGAACGGCTCCGGGAAAATCCTCAAGACCATCGAACTGCCCGACGAAACAAACGCTGACGAGACAAGACTCTTTCCCAACGTCGCCATACCGTGGAATGGTGGGTTTTCACTCTTATTGTCCAATCAGGACAAAGGAAAACAAAGGCTGGCCTTTCTCAAAAATGGCGTAATGACAAAGACCGATATACGCACAGGGTTCGACCAAGTGAACGACATTGCCGTGTATAATGGGCGCTTGACGGCAATGGGCCGTACACCAACATCCCTGCTGGTGGATATAGACAAAAACAATCCGACTTTAATGCTTCCCGATTTGCTCAACCAGAACACCACGCGCATGACCTGCGATCACAGTGGCGGATACCTGACCAATGGCAATTATCTGGTTCGATTCGACCACAACGGCGTTCATCAGTTCTGGCTGAACCTAAACGATTTCGGGCCGGAAGGAGAGGCGGCTCTCTTCGACGTCTGCACTCTCGCCAAGGGACGTGACGAGTTGGTCCTGGTCACTGATGTCCGCAAACGATGCATTCATGTCCTGCAAGTCAACAATGTTCGCAACCATGCATCTAACCAGGGAAAGCGGGCCTAATTGGCCAGATGATACTCACTTTTATATAAACAGAAGAAAAATCTGCATGATATTATTGCCTTTCTACGAATAACAGGAGAAAAAATGGACAGTCTTGGGAAAAAAATAACCACTACTCACAAAAAAGCCACGAGCCTTCTCCTTGCTCGCAACTTTTCCGAGGCGGATACAGTATTGTCCGGCTTGACCGACAAATACCCGTTTTACTCTCCCGCATGGGACTTAAGAGCATTCATTCGTGTAGCAAAATCCGATATAGAGGGAGCTCTTGAGATGACCAGACGCGCCCTTGATTACTATCAGGACTCTCCTGACCAGCTGTGCAATCACGCGGGAATGCTCGCCATGGCCGACCGACCGGAAGAGGCCGAAGCTCTGTTCAAACAGGCCTTGAAAGCCCAGGCAGACCACCGGAAAACTCTTGATGGTCTTGACCGGATAACCAATGGAAAAGGTTTCGCTGGTCCCGGAGGCTGGTTCGATATGAATGGGTTGCTTGAATGCCTTGGGGTTTCTGCAAAACCGACAGACGATCTCAACTTCATGCTGCCCATCGTGGTTTGGGGAAATGATTTTATCCATGCATTCATGGAATATTCGATTCGGTTCCATCTGGCTCCAGGCAATCTTCCCTTCTTGAAAGAGAAGGCTCGTGTCAAATATACCATTTATACGACAAGAGCCGACGCGCCCAAACTCACTGCATACCCCACCTGGAAGCTCTTGGGTAAACTCGCAGAACTCGAACTTGTCCTGATCGAAGACATCTATTCCGGGAAGCGGGAAGGGTTCAGCAAATATGATTGCGCACTTGCCTGCCATCAGGATTCAATCTCCAAGGCACGGAAAGAGAACTCTCTGCTTATTTTGGTTACCCCGGACACCATTCTCGCCGACGGCTGCCTGAAGGGCTTGTACGGACTTGCCCGTCAAGGGAAAAAATATGTATATGACGGGGCCCTCCGAACCAGCAAAGAACCTTTTCTGAAGCATGCTAAGCAACTGGTAGATGCAAAAGGGGCCATCACCATGACCGCCCGGGAAATGGTCTCTCTCACCGGATCGATGATTCACGACGCTTCCAAGGCCACTTTTTGGGATGCCGAGACAATCAACACATGGCCAAGCGTTCTGCTGTGGAAAGCAGAAAACGGCACTTTGCTCCAGTACTGCTTTCATATGCATCCCCTGCTCATAACTCCCACGGATATTCCGCAGGACATTCAAATATCCCTTGATGGCGACGCGGCTCAGTCTTTCATGCGCGACTATCGCCTGGACGACCTTCATGTGGTGGAAGACAGCAACGAACTCTATTACACAGAAGTGACCGCGCAAGACGAACACCCCAACAGACTTACTCCCGGTCGGTTTGATATTCCCACTGTTGCCAAGTGGAGCAAACACCACACGAACTCTTTCAACCGTCTTTTCGGTGCCCACTGCGTCAAGCACCACAGCAATGCCCTTGACGCCAAAACAGAACAAATCATGTCGGAATCCACTGCAATCATAGCGGAAATATTATGTCGGGAATAAAAGACTCCCTCGCCCCCTTACTGGAACCGTTCAAGCCGCTCAAACAGCTCGCTTTTCTCTTTACATCGAGTTGCAACCTGCGTTGCGTGTACTGCCCGCAATCGCTGCATCCTGAAAATCATGATGCTTCACCATGGCTTATACGGCATATTCTAGATTTTGTCAGAGATACTGGTATCCAAAAGGTAACCCTGGGGTTTTATGGAGACACATTGTGTTACAAAGGCTGGGAAACATACACCACTGAATTGCTCGATATGGGAGTTGACCTCAACCTCTGCTCCAACTTCAATCATCGTCTGAGCGAAAATGAAATACTCACATTAAGCCGATTCAAGGAAATTCAATACAGCATCGATACTATTGACCGGGATGTTTTCAAGGCCATTCGTCCGCCAGCTGATATCCGCACTATTTTGCACAATCTGGTACTCATCAATTCAAAAGCCATATGTAACAACACTCCAAAGCCCAAAACGATTTGGAACTGCACCTTGACGAACAAGGTGACCTCGGGCCTTGAAGCCTTGGTCGGCTCCGCCATACACCTCGGTGTATCACGAATCGTTTTCAATGAACTGGTCAGATTTCAGGAAGCGTCCGGTGGAGTCAAAAGCATATTTGAGTTAGAAGGGACTGAATTCATAGAGGCCCTTGAGCATCTTGAGAAAGCACAAGACCTGGCTACGGATGCAGGGATTGAAATCAAGTTTTCTTTACAGTACTGGGATAAGCTGGTTGAAATAAAAAAGGAGATGGAGCGGGAACAAACCTCTGGCGACTCCGTTACCAAGCTAAACCGGGTCAACCCTCTGCAAGCCATTCAAGGGACCGCAGATTTCCATGCCGAAAGAACGGAATCGAACCTGCTACCGAACCAGACCCGGATGTGTCCGGAGCCATGGTCAAACATATTCATCTCCGCCGAAGGCGATATCTTTTCCTGTTGTGTACGAGGGCAATCCCTGGGTCGTATCACTCAGAATCATGGTATTGGGGAAATTTTGAGAAACGCCAGCTACCGAGACCTCAGAAGGCAATTGCTGACCGGTAACGTGACAGATAAATCTTGCAAGGAATGCCCTCTGTTGCCAGCCGGTGACATTGAACCATTTGTCCAAAGCATTCGCCAAGGATACCAGACAATTCCTAAAGGATAACGGGACATGACACCCAAACCTTTTGTCGATTTTTACGCAAAAAATGAGATTTCACCGGTGTCTCAGGATATCTCGAACCTGAAAAAGCACTTTGCCGTTCGGGGTGCGCTTTACAAACACCTCGGACTTGCCCCTGCCTTGGTCAAAGGGTGCACTGTTCTCGAATTCGGTCCGGGAAGTGGGTTCAACTCCATATACACCCAAGCTCTGGCCCCCTCTCGCTATGTCCTTGTCGATGGGAATTCCGTTGGACTCGAGCAAACCGCCACCCTGCTTGCGAAGCATGGAGACGGGACTATAAAACCTGAATTGCATGAAAGCTATATTGAGGACTTCACCTCCGATGAACTGTTTGATCTTGTCCTGTGCGAAGGAGTCATCCCCACACAAAAGAATCCATCCGCCTTCCTAAAAAAAGTGGCCTCCCATGTTGCTCCCGGCGGAGTCTTGGTCATTACCTGCATAGATTCCGTCTCATATCTGAGTGAATTGCTACGGCGTGCCGTGGCCTTTGCCCTGGTAAGGGAGGAAATGGAGCTTAACGAAAAAGTGCAGATTCTTACCCCTATATTTGCCCCGCACCTTGCGACCCTCACGGGGATGAGCCGTCCTGTCGAAGATTGGATTCTGGACAATATGATCCAACCTTTTTACGGCCCTCTGTTCTCCATTGGTGAGGCTCTTACCTGCCTTGAAAAAAACTTCGTTCCGTATGGCACCTCTCCTCGTTTTCTTACCGATTGGCACTGGCACAAAGCGATTCACGATGAAACCAGCACCCGGGCTGTAAAAAACTATCAGAGTGAAGTACACAACCTGATCGATCACAATCGAATTTTTCCAACCCGCCCAGCGACCGAAAACCTACCGCTGATTCAATCCTGCCAAGCCGTGTGCGACGCTGTTTACAGCTTCGCTGAAACCAGAAAAAAGGAAACCCTTGCCCAGATTTGCTCATTAGTGGAAGTCGTTGCAAAGGAAGTGAACTCCTTCTCTCCGGAAGTCGCTACGGCTTTGCACGATTACAATCACACGGTGGAAACATTCCTCAGTTCCGGAAAACTGAAAGATTTTGCTTCCTTTGCGGGACTCTTTGGACGAGGGCAGCAATATCTCTCTTTCCTGAAACCCCAAACCCTATAGGCGTTGCCCATGAACGATACCTGCCTGC
>JAFLJW010000012.1 GCA_022712815.1 Pseudodesulfovibrio sp.
CAAAAGACCACTTGTTTGTCTGGATTTTCTTTTGCAATGGCCAGGGCATCAAGCACGGAGTAAACCATCCTGACATCGGCCCCTTCGGCTTTTTCCCTTGCCAGACTGGAACCGGACCCCGGCACCTTCATCAAATCCCCAAAGGTGGCCACAATCACATTTTCTTTTTTTGAAAACTGGACAAAGGCATCAATATCCTTCTGGGCCGTCACACAAACAGGACAGCCAGGGCCAGACAATAGAGTAATGTGTTCCGGCAGCACACTTCTGATACCATGCTTGAAAATAGACATGGTATGGGTGCCGCACACCTCCATCAATCGTAATTTTTTATGACTGATGGCCTGAATTTTTTTCACCAAAATCCGTGCCAAATCAGAATCCCTGTATTCATCTATATATTTTAAGCTCATTTATACTTTCCTTGAAGTTAACCCTTTTGTTTTGGGGATGGTTGTGGCAGCCGCCACCAGCGCCTGACCAAAACTTATCCCCCCGTCTCCCGTGGGGACCTTGCTATGGGTGTATACGGCAAATCCCTTTTTCTCAAGCCCCAAAATGGTATGATTTAATATAAGATTGTTGTTAAACACTCCGCCGGACAAGACGGCTTTGTTAATACCGGTATCCTCTTTTACCCGGGAAGCCGCATCCACAAACCCGTTGACCAGGGCTATATGAAAGCCATGACTGATCTGTCCGGGAGAAATCCCTTGTTTTATATCCTGAACAATTTCCCGGATGCAAGGCATCATATCCACCTCATAATAGGGGAACACTTGCCGCTGGCTTTCAATGATATCAACTAAATAGGCATTTCCTTTACTCTCCTGCCTCCCGCACCCTGCCGTGACAGCAACGGTTTCAAGCACCATGGCAGCCTGGCTTTCATAGCTGATGGTATGGCAAAGACCTAAGAGAGAAGAAACCGCATCAAACAGACGACCTGCACTTGAGGTTAACGGGGAATTCAACTTCTTTTCCATCATCTGGCTCAGGAACTTAAGCTTTTGGGGATCCATGGATTGAATAAAGGGCAAATCCAAATCCAAAAAGGATCTGCCATGGGCCTTGAACAGAACCGCCGCAGCCATGCGCCAGGGTTCCAGAACGGCTGCATCCCCTCCGGGCATAGGAATATAGGACAATTGCGCCCTTCTGGAAAAATGACTGTGGGTGCACACCAGAATCTCACCGCCCCAGATATGGCCATCTGTCCCAAGCCCTGTTCCATCAAGCGTCAGGGCGATAACCTCTTGGTCAATATAATTTTCACCCATGCAGGCAACCGCATGGGCGTGATGATGCTGGACAGGGACTAAGGTAACCCCCGGGTCGTCAAGCCCCCTTGCGAAACCAGTGCTCATATATCCAGGATGAAGATCATGGGCCACCAAAATTGGATTAATTCCCAGAATTTTTTTCATGTGCTCAATGGTCTGGGTAAAAAATTGATATACCTTTGGATTGTCCAAATCCCCTATGTGCTGACTTAAAAAAGCATTCTTGTCCCGGGTCAGGCAGATGGTACTCTTAAGCCCCCCCCCGCAGGCCAAAACAGGGGGCAGTTGATGAGCAAGTTCAATGGGCAGGGGGGCATAGCCGCGTGAACGCCGGAGAAACCGTTGTTTTCCGGCCTGAATCCTTGCAATGGAATCATCTGCCCTGAAATAGATATCCCGGTCATGGAAAAGAAAATAATCAGCAATATGGCCAAAGGCCGAAAGCGCATCCCCATTGTCAATGGATAGGGGTTCCCCGGACCGATTGCCAGAAGTCATCACCAAAATATCCGGACCTTTTTCCAAAAGCAGATAATGCAAAGGGGCATAGGGCAGCATCACACCAAGGCAATTGTTCATCGGTGCAAGCCCTGGAGAAAGGATTCCGGGATCATTCCCATTTTCTTTAGGTTTTTTCTTTGACAACACTACCTTTGATAACAGTACAATGGGCCGGTGGTAGGCCTGCAACAATTCCCTTTCTTTTTCGTCCACGTTCACATGATCCGATAAAACCGAGACCGAAGCTGCCATCAATGCAAAGGGTTTGTCGGGTCGTTTTTTTTTATCCCGAAGCCTTGCCACAGCCAAGGGGTTGGTAGCATCCACGGCGAGGTGAAACCCGCCAAGCCCTTTGACCGCCAGAATCTTTCCCTGGTTCAAAATTGCTACCGCCCGGGCCAATGCATCCCCAGGATCTTTGTCCAGCCGGTTTCCCATTGAGTCGGTCAGAGACACCTTGGGTCCGCAAACCGGACAGGCATTGGGCTGGGCATGAAAACGGCGATCCAGGGGGTTGTCATATTCTTCCTGGCAATCCCTGCACATGGTAAACCCCTTCATGGATGTCTTGGGCCGGTCATAGGGGACATCTTCAATAATGGTATACCGGGGACCGCAATTGGTGCAATTGATAAAGGGATATTCGAATCTACGATCGGTAAGGTCATTCATCTCCGCGAGACAATCCTCACAGATACTGACATCGGGAGAGATCAAGGTATTTC
>JAFLJW010000268.1 GCA_022712815.1 Pseudodesulfovibrio sp.
TCAGGCATCGGCGAGAAGTCTGTGCTGTCGGTCAACGGCACGCCGGTGGGTGACGAAATCCGCACCGAACAGGTGGGCATGTGGGCATCCAACGTGGCAACGTTGCCGGTTGTCCGTACCTATTTGAAGACGGCCCAGCAAACCCTTGGGGCCAAATTTTCCCTGGTGGCCGAGGGACGCGACATGGGAACGGTCATCTTCCCAGACGCACTGCATAAATTCTTTCTGGACGCCTCGGTTGATGAGCGCGCCAAAAGGCGGTTCCTGCAACTTGAGGCCCTTGGCAAACCAGCTAAATTGGAAGATTTGAAAGAGCAAATAGCCAAACGCGATCATCAGGACAGGAATCGGGCGGTCGCTCCGCTCAAGGCAGCAGATGACGCAGTGACTATCGACACGACCGAGCTAACCAGAGAGCAGGTCTTCGATGTTTTAAAAAATGGTGTTGAGTGATTTTTAGCACGAGCGAATAGTGAAAAACCCCGTTTGCGTATGCAAGCGGGGCTTTTTATTGGTTCATGTCAACGATCTGTTTAAGCCTTCACGACCTCCAGCCCACCCATATACGGCTTGAGCGCATCGGGGATGACGATGGAGCCGTCGGCCTGCTGGTAATTTTCCATGACGGCCACCAGACAGCGGCCCACGGCAAGGCCGGAACCGTTCAGGGTATGCACGTACTGCTTCTTTTTGGAATCGGTCGGCTGGAACTTGATATTGGCGCGGCGGGCCTGAAAGTCCCCGCAGTTGGAGCATGAGGAAATCTCGCGGTAGAGATTCTGGCCCGGTAGCCAGACTTCGATGTCGTAGGTCTTGGCCGCGCCAAAGCCCATGTCGCCGGTGCAGAGTGCTATGACCCGGTACGGGATATTCAGAAGCTGTAAAATCTTTTCGGCGGCAGCGGTCATTTCCTCAAGGGCCTCGTAAGATTTATCAGGATGGGAAAAGTTGACCATCTCCACCTTGTGGAACTGGTGCTGGCGAATAAGTCCCTTGGTATCCTTGCCGTAGGACCCGGCCTCGGAACGGAAGCACGGGGTATGAGCGCAGAACTTGATGGGCAGCATGGCCTCGTCAATAATCTCCCCGGCATAAATATTGGTCAGCGGCACCTCGGCAGTGGGAATCAGGAAATAGTCCGTACCCTCGACTTTGAACAGGTCTTCCTCGAATTTTGGCAACTGGCCCGTGCCGGTCATGGTCTTGCGATTGACCATGAATGGCGGAACGACCTCGGTATAACCGTGCATGGTGGTCTGGGTATCGAGCATGAGCTGGGCCAGAGCGCGTTCCAGTCGGGCGCACCAGCCGTAGCTTATGGCAAAACGGGAACCGGCCAGCTTGGCAGCGCATTCGAAATCCAGCCCGCCGAGTGCCGTGCCTATTTCCCAGTGTTCCTTTGGCTCGAAATCAAGCTCCGGTTTGTCTCCCCAATAGCGCAGGACCGAGTTGTCCTCTTCGGACGCACCAAGCGGCACTGACTCGTGCGGGATGTTCGGAACAGACATCATCCATTCTTTCTGGGCCGCTTCTACTGTGGAAAGCTTGGCATCAAGCTCTTTGGTACGGGCAGAGACCTCGCCCATTTTTTTGAGAAGATCGGATGCATCTTCGCCAGCTTTCTTGCGTTTGGCGATTTCCGGTCCGACAGCGTTTTTTTCGGCCTTGAGAGCCTCGACCTCGGCGATCAGCGTTTTGCGCTTCACGTCCAGGTCGGTAAATTCCTGTACATCTATTTTTGAGCTGCGTTTTTTAAGGCTCTCCCGGACGATTTCCGGGTTCTTTTGCATCAATTTGAGATCAAGCATTGGTACTCCTCGTTCGATTCGTTTCCCGTAGTAAACTAAGTTTTTGTGAATTGAAAGTTTTGCAGGAAAAGGAAAAGCGGAAAAAGGAAAAGGAATGGAAGGCCACCTGCGGTGGCAACAGGGGGCTGACAAAGTCATCCTGGCAGGCTGTTGACAAAGGCCTATCGTGCTACCGCCAGTAGCCCATTGATGGCGGCCATGACAGATTGTTCCTTCACTATTTCGCGAGAGCCACTGAAGTCATAAAGCTTTGCACGGGAGCCGCCGGGATAGGCCCAGGCCATCCAGACCATGCCGACCGGTTTTTCGGGTGTGCCGCCAGCTGGTCCGGCTATGCCTGAAATGGCGACTGAGACGTTTGCGTCAAGTGTCTTGAGCGCACCCTCAGCCATGGCGAGAACGACTTCTTTGGATACTGCGCCATGCTTTTCGATGAGACCGGGTTTGACGCCGAGGAGTTTGGTTTTGACTTCATTTGAATAGGCGACGATCCCCCCGGCAAACCACTCCGAGCTGCCGGGCGTGTCAGTGATCGTGTTGGCGAGCAGGCCGCCGGTGCAGGATTCTGCGGTTGCCAGAAGGTTGTCTTCGACGCGCAGGCATTCGCCCAGTTCCGAGACTGCCCGGGAAATAAGATATGTGTCCATGTTGTTCTCCGTATCTGTTTCTTACAAAATACCATAACCAGTTGCAATCCCGTTAAACTCGTCCTAGATTTTCATAGGAGAAATAATGGTCACCCCCGCAGAACTATTCCGTCTCGCACTTTTGCGTCATCATCAGCCGTGGAACTGGTCCTTTCAGTTTGTCGCGCTGTGGCTGTTTGGTTTGACGTTGCTGCTGCATAGTTACCTTCTGCTGGCCGCCACGTTCATTATGCTGGGAACCGGGTTTTTTCAACTTCATTTGTCTCAAAATCTTGAAAACCGTTGGTTCTCTTTTGTCGAGAGGGGCATTGAGTGGGAAAAAAACTGGATTGCAGCCCCTTGGGGATTGTATAAATGGTGGCGGTTCCTGTTTGTTTTTATTGTGGCAGGCGTTCTTGTCTGGGCGCTATGGACGTGGGACTACGCTGTGCTGGGGTTGATGGTTGGTTTTGCATATCTGATTAAAGTCATGGTCGAGAACAAGGCCAATGGGATAGAACCGTAGTGGATTGGTCTGCATTTAGTCTGGAAAGCGTGGACTACAGTCTGGCCAAGTGCTATGTAGTAATCAGAATCAAGAAAACTCTCGGAGGATAGATATGAGCGACGACAGTAATTCCTGCAAGCAATGGTTGAATGAAATTAATTGGGACATGATCCACGAAGATGCCGTCACCCTGTATCTGGAATGGGGAAACAACAATTACCGGGACGCCATGCGTGCGCCAGTCACTACCAGCGGCGAATATTCCATCTATTTTGCCATCGACACCTGGGAAGATCCAAAGATTGTCCTTATGAAGATGGACAACTACGGCTCCACCATCCTGTGTACCAAAAAGCTGCCCGAGGCCCTTGCCAAGGAGCTGCTTGATGAAATCAAGAACATCAAGGGAATTCTCGAATTGACTCCGTCCATCAAGGAGTGGCTGATCAACGAAATGGAAGGTTCGTAGCGCACTTCCCGATCCAGGAAAGAAAAAGGCCGATCCTCCGGTGAGGACCGGCCCTTTTTTGTTGTTTGTCAGACAGACTTTGCTATTTTTCTTCGATCACCACTCCGTTGCAGACGAACGAGATGCCCTGGGTGGCTGCTGTGCCGATCATGACTGCCTGGATGATGGGTACGGAGACTTTGGTGCCGCTCTCCCACTGGACGGTGAAGTTCGCGCCGGAGCCGCCTTTGGTGTCGCGTTCTGGCAGGTAGACTTCCTTGGTTCCCATGGGCGGGATCACCACTGGCTGCGCAAAGTAGTTTTTCATCAGCTCGCCATGGTCATCGTAATATTTGACCGCTGTGATGGTGATGGAGTCATTCACGTCCACGTTGCGAATGGAAAGCAGGGCAGACAGGTTGTATGGCTTGCCTTTGATGCCTTGGTAAACATGCGAGTAGACTGGTACGTAGACTTTCTGGCCGCTGGAAATTTCAAGGGTTCGGCCAGCCGAGGCAGGAAGTGAAAAAAGGGCAACGGTAGCCAGGGAAAAAAGAAGGGTCAGGATATTTTTAAGCATGGATGTCTCCTTGGAGGGTTCCAGGTTCGTCCTATCCATATGCCCGGTCAAGGCTGAGATTGCAAGGATATTGGCTCACGCGATCACGGCATGAAGGCTTTCAGAATCAGTCCGCCGCCGAGCAGTGTGAGCAGCAGGAGCACAACCGTGCGAAACACGGCTTCGGGCAGCTTGCGGCGCACTCGCCCGCCGAGCCAGATGCCGATAGTCACGGGAATTATTCCCACCGCCGAGATCAGGGCGACCTCGCCGGTGAACAGGCCGAGCCTGCCCAGCCCGACGAGCATGACCAGACTCGCCATGGTGAATGAGGTGTTGATGGCCTGAATAAGTTCGTCCTTGGTCAGCCTGAGAGACATGAGATACGGCAGGATGGGCATGACCTGCGAACCGGTCAGCCCGTTGACCAGTCCCGTTGCCAGCCCGATGGGACCAAGCAGCCACGGTTTTTCCGACAGGGAAAGCTTGCCGCCCCAGAGTCCCCATATCCCGTACAGAAACATGGCCGTACCGAGCACTCCGCGGGACAGGGTGGTATCGCCGCTGCCGAGCAACCACAGTCCAAGCCCCAGTCCGGGCAGGGCTGCCACATACATGAACCAGAAACGGCGCAGGATGGGGATGAATCCCCCTGCATCGATCATGACAAAGGCGTTGGCAACAAGGGAAGGAATGACGACAAGGGGAATGGCGAGGCGCATGTCGAGATAGCTCGCCATGATACCG
>JAFLJW010000458.1 GCA_022712815.1 Pseudodesulfovibrio sp.
TCAATCCGATAATGCCGCGCTGCCCGATGGTTTTGATAAATGCAGTTACGCTCAGCTCCGCCTCTCTGGACTGGACTTCGTAAAACGCGGCAAATTCATCGGCGATTCGGCGTACTGAATTCTCCCCGTTAATCTGCTTCCAGACGAACGTTCCCATTTCGTCGAGTTCGATCCGCTTGACCATGGGTCGCTTGTCCCACAGGCCGACCTTTTCGGCGAGGTGGCCGAACCACGGCTTGATCGCCAGAGGGTAGGAAAGCTGAATCAGCCCGTCATCAATGGGATGTTCATGGACCTTGGCATTGCGGACCGGGACCATGTTCAGGGCCTCGGAACGGGGGATGGTCGGAAGTAACTTCTTCTTTTTAAACAAATTCATAGCTCTTGCAGATATCGGTGAAAATGGCGTCGGGCGCAGACACATTGCCATGCGTGATGACCGATAAGATGGCGTTTCCCGTGTCTGTTGTCCAGACTATGCCTCGGGTGTAGACAGCCCGCCGGAGCAACCGGCGCAGCACCCCGGTCCTGACCGTGCCGTTCCAGGCGATAGCGTTGGCATCGGTTACGATTTCAACGAATTTGGGCGGTGCGTCTTCAAGAAATTCAAGAGTCCAGTCGGTCAGGGTTGTTTTCTTGAGGAGCACGCTGGCCGGAGCGAATCGCTCGAAAACAAGATGGGTGCCGGGACCCTTTCCCGCCGGAAGCTGCCCTGACTTTTTGGCATTTCCGGGCCGCCAGTATTTAACGGTATAGTGGCCCGGCTTGAAGGAAAAAGTGTCGAGCCTGAACTCGGCGGGAATACGCGCCCTGAGGCCGAACATGGCAAAAGGCATAGTCTGACCGTTTGTATAATCCCGGAAGGTGGCAAGGGTAGCGGCAGCGTCCGCTTCGCTTTGCTCGTCATGAATGAAGAACTGGATCAGTCCGGCCAGCCCGGTGGCCGGATTGTGCAGGGCCGCACCAATGCCGCGGATGTCATCTATCTGCCAGAGGAAGCTCTTGGCACGGATGCCGGATTTGGTCAGGAGGTTGAGGGCAGCGGTCCACGCCGGAGGAGTCTCGGTCTCGGTCACGCCGATCAGGGCCGCGTTCTTGTGCCCCTTGGTCAGTCGCTTGATGTGCTTGTCAAAGGAAAAGGAGCCCTGAACGACATTCCATTTCAATTCGCAAATGGGCTGGTCCCGGTTCTCGAAAACCAGCCCGTCGCGTTCGATGGCAGCAGGCTCCCACCCGTCCGGCGTGGTGATGCCCACACCGTTCCAAATGAATTCAGCCATTACGCCATATTCCCTGACGGTTCAGTAATCGAGGCATTGGGACAGCCAGCTAACGGGGGACGTACATTTCAAGGGACTTGATCTTGCTGCCCTCGCCTTTTTCAAACTCGTAACTCTTGCGCTTGAAACAGGTATACTCTGTGTTGAGCATGGTGCTATTGGTCATTTTTATGGATACGCCCGGACGGATTTCCTTGTCCCGGCTCCACATGAGTACCAACGAGACTTGTTCGCCAGCATCGTTTTCGAACAGCCATTCCCAGGCGATGACGTTCTTGAAAGCATCACCCAGATAGTTGTCCGGATTGCCAAATTTTTTCTTGTAGCCATTGAGCAATTTGTTGAAAAGCTTTTTGCTTTGGTCATGGAACTTGATCTTGATACGGACCAGTTTCTCCGGTTCCTTGCAGTTGCCATAGTTCAGACTGCCGCCACGCACGCCGGGCAGGGAGTCTCGCTTGATGAGTGCTTCGGATAGAAAAGGGGCATCCGATACGGGGGTGGCTTTATCCATATTGCAGTATTTTTTGTAGTTATTGACATCCTTACCCAGGGTAAAGCCTGCCAGACTGGTGGGGAAGCCCTTACCGGCAAAGGCGGCTGTCACGGTCAGGGCCATGAAGAGTATGAGGAATACTGCTGTTTTTCTCATTTGATAATCACCTTATTTTGAAGAAAGACTTGTCCATTGTGTTTGCGCTGCCATATGATTAGACGAGATTGTGACTGTTTGCAAAGAGATACATAAAAAACGAGAAGGTTTATATGATAAAGAACACTTTCATACAGGGAGCATCAAGCATCCGGGCCTCGGCCTACTACATGCTCGCCGTGTTCGGTGGTGCTGTGTATGGAGGTCAGGTCTGACCACTTATGGTAGTGCTTCCGGTCTGGGAGCTTGGCTTGATCATATTGATCCCCATGAGTGTGGCGTACCTGTCGCGTGGCCCCCTTGAAAAGAGGCTGGTGGACCCGGTTCCGGCCATCAAACGGTCTGTCGCGCAATTCCGCATGGAGCTTGGGATATTCTTCGTGTCTGGTCTGGTCATGGCCCTCATTTTGTTTTTTGTTTATCATTTCCCGCTGTTTGAAAGTGGCGTGAAGCTGGTACTCGGCATCTTCACCATCGGGCTGTTTGCCGCTCTGGACCTTTCTCTGGCCCGGGAAAGGATGATCATCAAGGCCGCTCTGGCAGGAGAGGCATCCTTTGAGACTCCCCGCGAACTATCGCCCCTGACCCGCAAGTTTTCTCTGGCAGCGACCCTGATTCTGCTGCTGATCACCGCCATCATCATGCTGGTGATTTTCCGCGATGTGCAATGGCTGGCCGAGCAGGATCTGAGCGTGGTTTCCATTGATGCTCTAGGGCGTTCCGTGCTCATCGAAATCATCTTTGTCATGGGTTTTCTGCTGCTTATGGTCATCAATCTGGTTTTTTCCTACGCACGCAACCTGCGTATCCTGTTCGACAACGAAACCAAGGTGCTGGAGAATGTCAGTCAGGGCGACCTCACCCAGCGGGTTCCGGTGGTCACATCTGATGAAATAGGCGTAATCGCCGGGCATACCAATGCCATGATCAGCGCATTGCGCGAAGGTGTGCGCATGCGTGAGGGGCTGCTCATCGCCAAGGAGGTGCAGCAACATTTCCTGCCAGCACGGCCGCCTGAACTGCCGGGACTGGACGTGGCCGGGCTCAGCCGTTTTTCCGATGAAACCGGTGGCGATTTCTATGATTTCATTGATTGCGAAGCGGATAGTTGCGGACAGGTCGCCATTGCCGTGGGCGATGTGTCAGGGCATGGCATCGGCGCGGCCCTGCTCATGGCCGCTGGCCGGGCGGTTATCCGTCAGGGCGCGGCCACTCCCGGTTCACCGGCCAAGAATATTTCGGTGGCCAATATGCATCTGGCCCGGGATGTCGGTGATTCCGGTCGATTCATGACGCTCTTTTTCATGACAATAAGCCCGGTGGAGAAAAAGATCGTCTGGGTCAATGCAGGCCATCAGCCGCCTCTGGTCTATGATCCTCTGGCCGAGGAATTCTCTGATCTCAAGGGCGAGGACATCCCGCTCGGCGTGGAGGAAAGCTGGCAGTACCACGAATATTACATGGACATGCCCGTTCCCGGCCAGATCATCCTCATCGGCACGGACGGCGCGTGGGAAGCCCATAACCCGGCTGGTGAGATGTTCGGAGCCAAGCGAATTCGGCAGCTTATCCGGGACAATGCCGACAGAAGTGCGCAGGAAATCCTGACCGCCATCGCAGACGCGGTGCATGAATTCGCCGATTCGACCACTCAGGAAGATGACGTGACACTGGTGGTCATCAAGGGCGTGGAAAGGTAGGGCGCGAATTTTGCGTTTTATACCATCACCATGCTAACGAACCCATCACCATGATCGTCAAGACAACCATTTCATCCCTCTGGCTCGCCCCGGCCCCTGATGCTGAAGAGCGGCTGGCCGCTATTTTCGACACCGCCCCTGGGGGGACGGAGATATTCTTTCGCGCCGATGATGTTGCCGTCCCCGGCGACAATTGTCGGGAAATGATGAAACTTTTCCGCAAGCATCAGGTTCCGTTGCACATGGCCGTGACCCCGGCCTGGCTGACGAAATCCCGCTGGACGACTCTCAGTAAATGGTCGGGTAATGATGATCTTTTCTGCTGGCACCAGCACGGATGGCGACATGTCAATCACCAGAAAACGGGCAAGAAAGGTGAGTTCGGTACGGACCGGACCAAGGCAGCAAAAAAAGCGGATATAGCCAAGGGACGCGCCAAACTCGAAGCAATCATGAATGATGATTTCCACCCTTTTTTCACCCCGCCGTGGAACCGCTTCGATATCGAGACAGGCGAAGCCCTGACGGAACTCGGCTTCAAGGCGGTGTCGCGCTCAGATGGTGAGATGAAGAAAGTGCCGCTGCCAGGCAAACTTCCAGATATCTTCATCAACGTGGACCTGCACACCAGAACCGAAACCAATCCCGTCGAGGGGTGGAACGCGCTTCTGGGTGAATTCGAGGCCGCAATCAAAACCGGGCGAATCGGGGTGATGCTCCATCACCAACGTATGAATGGAGCGGCTTTCAAGTTCCTTGATACCTGTCTTTTGGTGGCGACCAACCGTTCCGATCTGCAAAAAGTTTGTTTTAAGTCTTTATAAATTGCGGCCAGTCAGGAAATAGTCTCATTTTCAGGCCTATTACTCTTGAAATAGGTAGCGGTTACGCATAGTGTTCTGGAATGTGGAAAATCATCCGGTTAATATCGAGGAAATTTGCATGAATACGCCCGGTTCAGCCAGGAACAAACCAGAGGGGGGCGTGGATCGCCTTATTTCGCTGCCGTTCTCCAAATCACTTGAGATCAGCTTCAAAAGCCTGAAGGTCCGGTTTTTCCGATCTTTGATAACGATATCCAGTCTGATGCTGGCTGTGTCGTTTCTCAGTTTCGTCCTCATCAATCTGGATATCGCAACCGGGCTGCTCAAGCACGGTGGCCGCGAGGCGGCGCGAGCCTTGTTGCAGGCCGGATATGATGTCAATCTGGCGGATGGTTCTGTTGCCATGTCAGCCAAGGAACGATGGATCGTGATCCTGTCGCTTCTGGTCTGCACCGTGGGAATCATCAACGCCCAGCTCATGTCTGTCACGGAAAGGTTCTCGGAAATCGGGGTCATGAAATGCCTGGGTGCGCTCGATTCCATGATCCTGCGGCTGTTCATGCTGGAAGCGGCCATGCAGGGACTGATCGGCGCGACAGCGGGCGCGATTCTCGGGTGTTTCTTTTCCCTGCTCAGCGGAGCGGCCCGGTTCGGGTTCACCTCATGGGGCGATCTTTCCTGGCTGTCCGCGCTCGGTTCCATAGGCATTGCCACCCTTGCCGGATGTCTCCTGAGCCTTATCGGCGTCCTCTATCCCGCACTCCTTGCAGCCAAAATGGAACCAATCAACGCCATGCGGTCAGAGCATTAAGGATATTATCATGACAGAAGAAAAACGTACCATTGTCCGCGTTGTCGGCGTGACCAAGGTTTTCAAGATGGGCAAGGTCGCGCTTCAGGCCCTCAAGGGCGTTGATCTCGAAGTCCATGCCGGGGAATACCTCTCCATCATGGGACCGTCCGGTTCGGGAAAATCCACGCTCTTCAACATGATCGGCGGGCTGGACAAACCCACCGAAGGCAAGGTTTTCATCGACGAGGTGGATATCTCGCAACTCGATGCCTACGAGCTGGCATGGCTTCGCAATCGCAAGATCGGGTACATCTTTCAGACCTTCAATCTCATCCCGGTCATGACCGCGCTTGAAAACGTGACCCTGCCCATGACCTTTGCCGGGATGAACAATGACGATGCCCGCGACAAGGGTGTCGAGTTGTTGAAACTGGTTGGCCTTGGCGATCGGTTCCAGCACAAGCCGCTGGAGCTTTCCGGCGGTCAGCAACAGCGCGTGGCCGTGGCCCGTTCCCTTGCAAACGATCCATCCATCGTCCTGGCCGACGAACCCACCGGCAACCTTGACCTCTCCACCGGCGAGGAGATTATCGCATTGCTGCAAATGCTTTCTCAGGAGCGCGGTGTGACCATCATTTCCGCCACCCATGACTACAAGATGCTCAACGTCTCTGACCGCGTGGTCTGGGTGCGCGACGGACTGGTCGATCGCATAGAAAAACGTGAAGAACTGGACATCACCGTCGGCGGCATCGGTGAAAAACTGGCTGGCACCAGACACGAAGAAGAGAGAGCCTAGCATGATTTCGCGAGCTGCCCGCTCCCTTGCCCTTACCCTCCTCGTGCTGGCGATCAGCGTTCCTGCTCTGGCTGACGGGACCGATTTTCTGTGCCGGCTTTCAGCCCTTGGCGACCGATCCATCGGCACTCCTGGCGCGGCAAAAGCCGCTGATCTGGTCGAGGCCGAATTCAGGCGGCTCCTGCCGGATGCAGCCGTTATCGGACGGCAAACTTTTCATGTCCCGGTTCCCATGCAGGAAGGCGCACAGCTTACCCTTTCGGGGAGTGGACGCAGGGCCGATCTCAAGCAGCTTCGGGCCAATGCCTTGTCGCCGGGGGCTGTGTCTCCTCCCGGCATCAACGGGGGGCTGATTTATGTCGGTCCGGGTAAGGTCACTGATTTCAACGGGCTGGATGTCGAGGGTTCCGTGGTCCTCATGGACATGGATTCCGGCAAGAACTGGAACAATGCGGCGATGCTCGGTGCGCGGGCTCTTATTTTCGTGGGGAGCGGCGGCGATGGCGGCCCGGCCCCCCGGTCCCTGTTCGAGTCCAAGCTCGAGCTGACACCCATTGATTTTCCCATATTCTGGATGTCACGTGAACGGGCCACGGCCCTATTTGGCACCGGATTCATTGCCAAAGGTCCGCAGCAGTTGGGCGAGGTCAGGCTGACCTCCCGCGCTGCCTGGCAAAATGTGCGCGGCGACAATATTTATTGCCTCGTCAAAGGCAGCGACCCTGAACTTTCCAGACAGACCCTCATCGGCGAGGCCTTCTACGACTCCACCGCTCTGGTGGACGACGAGGCTCCCGGGGCGGACGAGGCCTCGTCCATGGCCGCCCTCATGGACGTGGCAGCCATGCTCGGTCAAAATCCGCCCAAGCGGTCCGTGTTGCTGGTCGCTACTTCGGGCAAATCCAGTGCTCAGGCTGGTATGCGCGAATTCACATGGGCCTTGGTCAGCAAGGGCAAGGTGCTCAAAAAGCGCAAAATCGGACTGGAAAAGCGAGTGCTGGATGCCGGACTAACCTTGAAAATCATGCGCAGTCCCGACCCTTTTTCCGAAGAAATGCTGGGAGATGAGGAGGCCTGCGCCCTGCTCAGGGGTGCCATCAAGTCCGTGGTCCGCAATAATGAGGACGACCTGACCAACGAATTGATGCGCCTCAGGCTCATGGGCTATCAGGCTGGCCGGGACCTTGGTTCCAATCAGGGCATGGGTATGATGAGGACGGGAATGGGAATGGGCATGGGCATGGGCATGCAAAAAGGCATGACCAAATCCGCCCGGCACGGACGCATCAAGCATCTGGCTACGCAGCGGATGGTTCTCAAGCGGCTCAACTGGGTCAATTCCACGGTGGCCGATTTCCCGCTGAGTGACGAGGAGCGGGCCATCCTGCCAAATTTCATCCAGTCCGCCATCATCCATCAGGCAGCTATTTTGCAGGACGCCACAGGGCAGCTCAAGGATATCAAATCCGCTCGAGTCCTGCGTGATGTCATCGGCGAACGAAGCATTGCCGCCCATGTCTCCCTCTATCTTTCCAGCCACGGCGATGGCGTGGGCGGCTTTGACAAAGGATGGCTCATAGACCTCAAGCCGAACATCAATCGCACGGCATTTTTTCGCCCCATCGATACGGTCATGAAGAACGCGGTCAAGGAGCTTGCGACAACGGATGCCGTGACCGCCAGGCTCTTCAAGGACACCCTGCGTCCGGGCAAACGAGCCTGGCAGAGCTATCTTCCCGACCGGCCTGAACTTGGCGGCGAACCAATGGCCCTAGGCGGTTTGCCGGGGTTCACGCTGGCGACTGTCCATGACGTTCGCCCGGCCTGGGGAACGCCCTATGACAAGCCCGAGCGGGTGAATTTCGATTTTCTGAAAAAACAGTCCGCACTGGTCAAGGTGCTGATGTCCGCGCTTGCCAATCAGCCCATCAAGGATGCTGGTGAGCGAGGCAAGAACAGGTTCGTCACTGTGGAGGGTCGTGCCAATCTGCTCAGGAAGGGCGAGATTTTCCCGGACCGCCCGGCCATTGATCTGGTGGTTCTGGCCTTTCAGTGGCAGACGCTCAACTACGCCATGGTCGATACGCAGGGACGTTTTCGTATTCCCGGCCTGGCGAGCAAGAAAGTCAGTTATCACAAGGCCGTGATCGAGGCGTTCAAGTTCAATGCCCGGACGGGACTGGCTGACTGGGCCATCAACAAGCCCAAGACCGGCAAGGCTGCCTATCGCATAAAACTCAACCGGGCCGTGCAGTCCACGGACCTGATCCTGTTCTCCTGCACGCAGACCACCCTTTTCAACATGTTCGATCCCCGGACATTCAAGTACCTCTATCGCCCCACACTCATCGACGCGCGCACCGAGGCTCCCCCGGTCAACTATTGGTACAGCCGTCTGGACACCCGCCGCTCAACCCTTGGCACGCTTTTCCTTGAACCGGATACGCCCATCAAGCTGACCCTCTCGGACAGTGTGCTGGACAAGAAGGTCCTGTTGCTCAACGGCGATACCGAGCATCCCATGGGTGTCGGGTACATGGCCAGACAATGGCCGGTCATTCCCATGACGGAATTTCAGGCTGCCCGCGACATGTGGAGCCTGCTTGACCCGCGTATCGACAACCTCGAAGACAAGGGGATCGTCAACGAGCGCATCCGCCACCTGCGGCGGCTGGGGAACGATGATCTGAAAAAGGCCATCCAGTACAAGGAACACAAGGAGTGGGACAAGTTTGTCGAGGCTGCCCGTTCATCCCTTGCCAAGGCCAGCCGGGTCTATAACGATGTGGACAAAACCCAGAAAGACGTGCTCTTTGGCGTGCTCTTTTACGTGGCCCTTTTTGTGCCGTTTGCCTATTGCATGGAGCGGCTCTTCTTTTCATTTGTGGATGTCAAAAAACGAATTTCCGGGTTCCTCGGATTCCTGGGGCTGATCATCGGCGTGGTCTATATGGTCCACCCCGCGTTCCAACTGACGTACTCGCCAATGGTGGTCATACTGGCGTTCTTTATTCTCGGCCTGTCGCTTTTGGTGTCGCTCATTATCTTCTTCCGCTTTGAGCGAGAAATGGTCGAGCTGCAAAAGCGGTCGGCCCATATCAAGCTGACAGGCATCAGCCCCATGGCCGCATTCAGCGCGGCCTTCGTGCTCGGTGTCGGCAATCTGAAACGGAGGCCGGTCCGCACCTTCCTGACCTTTGCCACCCTTGTCATCCTGACCTTCACCATCATGAATTTCACCACGGTCAAATCCGTGCGCCAGAAAGGATGGGCCAATTTCAGCGACACGGCCACCTATACCGGCCTGATGCTCAAGTATTTCAATTGGCAGGGTGTACCGCTTGAGGCTTTGTCCGTGGTCGAAACCGCTTACGCGAACAAGGGCGTGGTCGTTCCCCGCGTCTGGTACGACACCGGGTTCACCTCTGACAAATCACGCGCACCGCTTATCCCAGTTTCCATGAACGACAAAGAGGCGCGGGGGCGCGGCATGGTCGGCCTTTCCTATCTGGAACCACAGGTCAGCGGGCTGGACCGTATCCTGACCAAGGGCCGCTGGTTCAAGGAAGGTGAGCGGTTTGTGGTCCTGCTGTCCGAGCGCATGGCAAGTCAACTCGGCGCAGACCCGGACGATCCGGCAAACAATACCGTAAATATATGGGGCATCGACCTCAAGCTGGTGGGCGTGTTTGATGACAATGGATTGCGCGACAATCCCGATCTGGATGGAGAACCGATCACGCCTATCGTCTTTCCAAATCAGGCTGCGACCCAGCTTTCTGAAGTCGAGGCCGAGGCCATCGAAGACGGAGAGGACGTGGCTGCCTCCGAAAGCCGCTATCAGCATATTCCCGGCTACGAAACAGTTCTGGTCCCGGCAGAGATGCTCCTGTCCATGGGCGGCGGAGCAGGCAAGCTCAAGGGTCTCGCGGTCAAGCCGGGACATGGGTTCTCGGAAGTGTCCGGCGATCTGGGCGACCGGTTCGGCATGCTCCTGTTCAAGGGCAGCTCCACAGGTACATCACTCTATTTCTCATCCGATGGAGTCAGCTACTCAGGTATTGCCAACATCCTGATTCCGCTCTGTATTTCCATCCTTATCGTGCTCAACACAATGATCGGGTCGGTCTATGAACGCAAATCCGAGATCGCGGTCTATACCTCCATCGGTATGGCTCCGCCCCATGTGGCCTTCCTGTTCATTGCCGAGGCCCTGGCCTTTGCGGTCATTTCGGTCGTGGTCGGGTATCTTCTGGCTCAGGTCTCCTCGGCGTTTCTGGCCGGGACTGCGCTCTGGGCGGGCATGACCGCCAACTATTCATCCACTGCCGGTGTGGCGGCCATGCTGCTGGTCATCGGCGTGGTGCTCATCTCGGCCATCTATCCGGCCAAGGTCGCGGCGCGTATCGCCATCCCGGACGTGAACAAATCATGGTCCATGCCCAAGGCCGTGGGCGATGAACTTGTCGTCATCCTGCCCTTCCTCATCAAACTCAGTGAAATAGACTCTGCCGGAGGGTTCCTGCATCAATATTACATGGCGCATCATGATGTGTCGCACGGCGCGTTCTGTTCCGATGACATGCAGTGCAATACACTGGATTTTGAAAATAGCGAGAACAGACCCGATCTGATGGTCGGCATCCCGGGAACCATGCTGATTTCCGACGACATGTGCTTTTCTCTGGACCTGAGAGTCTGGCTGGCACCGTTTGATTTCGGTGTCCGGCAGAAGGTCAAGCTCGTGTTCTGCCCGTCCGATCTCTACAAGGGATTCAGGCAGATCAAGGTTGTTATTCACCGGGAAGCGGGTGAACTCAATGCCTGGGAAAACCTGAACAAGGCCTTTCTCAATGACCTGCGTAAACAATTGCTGGCCTGGCGATCCCTTGACGACGAGGCCGTGGAACAGTTTGGCAAAGATATGAACAACCACATCGAGGAACAATTGAGAAGAAACGGCAAAAGGGTTGAGGCATGAATGGTCGCCTGAGACTTCGCGCTCTTCTGACAGGTCTCGTCATGGGGCTTGTCCTGTGCATCTTCACCCCGTACAATAACACCATCCTGCATAATACGCCCATGGGCGGCGGGCATTTTCCGCTGGCTCCGTTTTTTATCATAGCATGGATGTTCGTCATCGACGCGTTCGGGTCACGCCTGACCAAGAAGGAACCGTTCTTTTCCGGCGTTGAGCTGCTCGTAATCTGGCTGATGATGGTCCTGTTCACGACCATCGGCTATGCCGGGCTGACCGAGACATTTTTCGTCAACATCACCGCGCCGGAACGATTTTCTCAGGATGCCTACCGCTGGACCGAAGTCCTGACCCCGTTGCTGCCACAGTCATGGTTTCCCAGCTCGGCAGATGCCGTGGCCCGGTTCTACGATGGCCTGGAGGGCGGTGCCGAGATGGGATTTGGGGCCGTGTTCTCGGGCATTCCGTGGGGCGTCTGGCTGCCAGTGCTTGGCGTCTGGTCACTTTTCATCCTCTGTTCGTTCTTTGTCATGATCTGTCTGATGGTCCTGTTTGGCCGTCAATGGGTGGTCAACGAGCGCGTCCTGTTTCCGTTGATTCGAGTTCCCATGCTCATGGGCGAAGCTCTGGACCAAAAGCAGCTAACCTCCTGGTGGAGCAACAAATATCTGCTGGTCGGCCTGTTTATGGTCTGCTCCCTGCACCTGCTTAACGGGCTGCATTTCTACTACCCGTCCGTGCCGGAGATGCCCACGCTGGTTCTGGCCGGGAGCTATTTCCCGAAGTT
>JAFLJW010000337.1 GCA_022712815.1 Pseudodesulfovibrio sp.
CCGCGGACGGCACTCCGCATACGGCGCACTCGACCAACCCGGTGCCGCTTGTTTATATTGAAAAAGGGTGTGAGGACGCAAAGCTCAGCGATGGGATACTCGGCGATATCGCTCCGACCATTCTTGCTCTCTGGGGCATGGAGCAGCCCGCCCGGATGACCGGTAAAAATCTTGTTCAAAAAGGATAATCATGGCTGAATCGAAAAAACCCCTGACTCCGGTCAAGCCTGCGGGCATGGAGCTTATCTTTCTCTATCCCTGTCCCCATTGCAGCCGTGAGGTGCCGCTTATCGCTCCCTCCCGTCCTGCCATGGCCCAGTGCGATGCCTGCCGCGAAAACTTCCCCATCGTGCCGGTTGACGACCGCACCATTCGCTACATGAAGATCATCCTTGCAGGCGGAAAAGCCGGAATTGATCCCGATTTTCTTTAATCATCCGAGCAAAAAATGGTGGTTGGGGTGATCTTTGACGCCTTAACCACTCTTTTTTTATATGGAAATTCTCTAGCAATTCTCTAGAGAATCCATAAGGTTCTTGAATTGTTGCATAAAAATAATAAAACAATGATTCCAAAGTGTTGGCATTTGAGACCACTGGGAACTCAAGTCGGTTGTTTTTTTGCTCTATTTGGGAAGGATAAGAGAAGAAATCCAGGCATCAAAGGCTATTAGGACCGGGAGTCGCGCTTTGGTTTGTATTGCATGAGCGCGTTTCCGGCGATGATGAATCCGAGACCGGTAATCGTGGCTGGCAGGATGTCTTCACCCACGATGAAATGGATGAAGATGAGCGAGATGAAGGGCGACAGAAATATGAGGTTCGCCACTCGCGCGGTGCCACCGCCATCCGGCATGGCCGCGTATTTCATGGCCGTGAGCCACAGGGCAAAGGTGAAGCCCATCTCGAAAAATCCCACATAAGTGGCTCCGAGGATGGCGCCGATTTTCAGCGGCGGCAATTCCGAGAATATGAGCGTTGTTGCCAGAATGAGCGGGAATCCAAACAGGAAACTGAGCAGGAGTCCGGCCATGGGATCGGCTTTGCTTTTCGTGTTGAATATCCAGTAAAGTGCCCAGATGATAGTGCTGCCCAGAGCCAGTGCCACCCCGGTCAGGTTGGAAAATTCAAGGGCGAGGATCTCGCCGTGCGTGGAGATGACGATCACCCCGATGTAGCTGATCAGAATGGCTGCCATATCCTTGAGACTCATCTTCTGACCCAGAAGGGGAACGGCCAGGAGCGAGAGGGTGATGGCCCAGGTGTAGTTGAGCGGTTGTGCTTCCTGCGCGGGCAGCAGGTCGTAAGCCTTGAACAGGATTATATAGTAAAGAAACGGATTGAGTGCGCCCAGAAGGCCGCATCTGGCAACCGCGCCACGGCTCATTTTTCTCAATTCACCAAGTGTTCCCTGAAAAGCCATGACACTTGTCAGCGCAACGATGGAAGCCGCGCAGGCGCACAGCAGGAGTTGCAGCGGGTCCAGATGCCTGAGCGAGATTTTGAAGGCCGAGGCCACGGTGGACCAGATCGCCACCGTGACCAGGCCAAATACAAGGGCTTTTTTGCGGTTGTTCACGCTCTTGTCGGTTAGACGATGACGTGCTTTTTGATGTGATTGACGACTTCGGTTGTGTCATCGGTGATAATGAACAGGTCGAGGTCTTCTTCGTTGCAGAATCCGTTGGCGACGAGTTGGTTCCTGAACCAGTCGATCAGGCCTGACCAGAATTCGGTGCCGAACAAGATGATTGGAAAAGGCTTGATGCGATGGGTTTGGATCAGCACCAGTGCTTCGGCCAGCTCGTCCAGAGTTCCATACCCTCCGGGCATGGCTACGTAGGCCATGGCGTATTTGATGAACATCAGCTTGCGGATGAAGAAGTAGCGGAATTCGCTGCGTACGTTCATGTACGGATTGTTGTGTTGCTCCATGGGCAGGTGGATATGCAGGCCGATGGATTCGCCGCCGTTTTCAAAGGCACCTTTATTGCCTGCTTCCATGAGGCCGGGGCCACCGCCGGTGATAACGGAATAGCCAGCTTCCGAGAGTTCCTTGGAAAGCTGTTCGGTCATCTGGTAGAGCGGGTCTTCCGGTTTGACACGGGCAGAGCCGAATATGGAGACTGCCGGGCCTATTTCAGACAGACTTTCAAAGCCGTCCACGATTTCGGCCATTATTTTGAAAAGACGCCATGACTCCTGCATGGAGAGATCATCGATAAGGTATTGCTTGGAACGGTGTATCATAGTGACTCCCTGGATACTTGATTCAATCCGTGAAACAGGCACGGAGGTGTTGCCTGATTGGCATTTATGAGGCATGTAACCGGGACGGCGGGGTTGAGTTTCACCTTCCCTAATTTTCTTAATACATCGATTTTTTCCCTTTCGGAAGCAGATTGTTTATTTGCTTTTCAAAAGAATATCACCACGAGGATAATTGATGAAAATCACGTTTATGGGCGCAGCCCGAACCGTTAGTGGCTCCTGCTATATCCTTGAGTGCGGCGACAAGCGGTTTGCACTTGATTGTGGCTTGCATCAGGGAAACAAGGAAATTGAGAAGCGGAACTGGAATTTTGATGAATACAACGCTAAAAACCTTGATTTCATCCTGATTACCCATGCCCATATCGACCATAGCGGCCTGTTGCCCGCACTGGTCTCCAAGGGATACAGGAATCCCGTTTACTGCACGGCTCCTACCAAGGACCTCCTTGAAATCATGCTGCTTGACAGCGCGCATATTCAGGAAATGGAAGCCGAATGGAGAAATCGCAAGCGGCAGAGGACCGGTGGTCAGCAGGTGAAGGCCCTGTACGGTATAACTGATGCGGAAAATACC